>DAIOWG010000029.1:0-16077 GCA_036758645.1 Dokdonella sp.
TTCGACGACGGCTTCGATGCGACCTGAGTCGCGCGGCGGGTGGCGACAGCGAGGCATCGTGTTCGCGACGGTTCATCCGCGGCGGCGCAGCATGCCTGCGCATTCCGGCGACCGCGATGGAGGCGGCCATGCAGATCGAGCAGCACAAGTGCGCACACCGTCCCTGCCTTTGCGTGGTTGCGACGGACACCCAATGGTGCTCCCCCGAATGCGAGGAGGCGCAGGCGCAGGAAGGCGACGCGGCCGTCTGCGAATGCGCGCATGCCGATTGCGAGCGAGCGATCGGCATCCCTGAGGGCGTCGCGCTGGCCTGAACCACCCGCAACGTGCGATCGCGCACGCGCCACCTCGCGCCGCCGAACGAGGTCGCGTTGCGCGTGTGTCGGTTGGTGTCGCGAAACGGCGTTGGAGGGTACTCGTCGCGCCAGGTGCGCGAGCCAGCCATCCGCCGAAGGATCCCCCGATGCGTCTGTGGTTCCCCCTCCTCGCACTGGTCGCGACGACCGCCCTCGCCGATGCTCCGCACCACGCGCAGGCGGGCGCGACGCTGCACGTGCCGGTCAGCTGCTCGGTCGCTGCACAGGCCGGATTCGACCGCGCGATCACGCTGCTGCACCACATGACGTATCCGCAGGCGCGCGAGGCGTTCGTCGCGGTCGCCGAGCGCGAGCCGGACTGCGCGATGGCGCACTGGGGCATCGCGATGACGCTGTTCCAGCCGCTGTGGCCGACGCGCCCGGGTCCCGAGGCGCTCGCACGCGGGCACGCTGAATTGCGCAAGGCACGCGCGCTCGCCGCGCCGACGCCGCGCGAACAGTCGTTCCTCGCAGCCGCCGAGGCGTTCTTCCGCGATCCCGCGGCGGATGACTACTGGGCGCGCATCCGGCGCTGGTCCGACGCCGCGCAGGCGATGCACGCGCAATACCCGGACGACGACGAAGTCGCCGTGTTCGCCGCGCTCGCCCTGCTCGCCACCGCACCGGCCGACCGCAGCTCGCGCGAGCATGCGGACCTTGCCGCGGCGATCCTCGCGCGCGTATTCGAGCGCAATCCCGACCACCCGGGCGCGATGCACTACCTGGTGCACGCCAACGACGTGCCCGGGCGCGAGCGCGAGTCGCTCGCGGTCACGCAGAGGTACGAAAGGATCGCGCCGGACAATCCGCATGCGCTGCACATGCCGACGCACATCTACACGCGCCTCGGCGACTGGGACGGCGTGGTGCGCGGAAACCTGCGCGCCGCGGATGCGGCGTTGAGGCACCCGGCCGGCGACCATGGCCAGTATGTCTGGGACGAGTTCCCGCACGCGATCGAATACCTCGTCTACGCACTGCTGCAGCAAGCCAGGGACGACGAGGCCGCCGCGCAGGTGCGCCGCCTGCAGGCCACTGCGCGGCTCGAGCCGAGCTTCAAGACCGCGTTCCACCTCGCCTCGACCCAGGCACGGCTCGCGCTCGAACGTCGCGACTGGGAGGCGGCCGCACGGATCATGCCGCGCGAACCGGCCGGGCTCGACTGGAACCGCTTCGCCTGGCCCGAGTCGGTCGCGTGGTTCGCGCGCGGCCTCGGCGCGGTGCACAGCGGCGACGCCGACGGCGCGCAGGCCGCGGCGGTCCGGCTGGCCGCGCTCGAAGACGCGACCACCGCGGCAGGCGAGACGCTGTTCGCGCGCAGCATCCGCGTTTCACGACTCGAGCTCGAGGCCTGGCTCGCGCAAGGGCGCGGCGACCCCGCGCAGGCGCTCGCTCGCATGCGCGAGGCCGCGGCACTCGAGGCGTCGACCCCCAAGCACGCGGTGACACCGGGGCCGACGCTGCCGGCGGGCGAGCAACTCGGCGACCTGCTGCTTGCGCAGCGCGAACCCGCTGCCGCGCTCGCCGCCTACCGCACCACGCTCGAGCACCAGCCGCGCCGCTTCAATGCACTGCTCGGCATGGCGCGCGCGGCCGCGGCGGCCGGCGATCGCGAAAGCGCGCGCGTGGGTTACCGCAGCCTGCTCGAAGTCGCGCGCGGCGGCACGCGCGGGCCCGCACTCGACGAGGCGCGCCGCGCACTTGAGGAACGCTGATCCGGCCCGACGTCAGGCGCACGGCCTTCCCCGCGGAGGGTCGGCGGCGGGGACGACCCTGCGCAGCCTGGTCCATCGGGGACGACCCCGCGCTCCGGAGCCACCCATGAACTGGATCCTCCTCGTCGCCGCCGGCCTGTTCGAGATCGGCTGGGCCATCGGGCTCAAGTACACCGAAGGCTTCACGCGGCCGTGGCCGAGCATCGCGACCGCGTTCGCGATGGTGATGAGCCTCGGCCTGCTCGGCATCGCGATGAAGTCGTTGCCGGTCGGCACCGCGTACGCGGTCTGGGTCGGCGTCGGCGCGGTCGGCACCGCGATCCTCGGCATCGTGCTGTTCGGCGAACCCGCGAACGCGGCGCGCATCGCGAGCCTCGCGCTGATCCTCGCGGGCATCATCGGGCTCAAGCTCGCGACGCCGGGGTGAATCGAGCGCCGCCGAACGGAGGCGATCCGCGCGTACGTGCGCATCCGCGAACGCTGCGTTGCCGCGGGCGGCGGCGCGCGTCGGTGCATGCGGTGCGCTACGCTCGCGCACCCTGCCCGGCGCCATCCGCATGAGCCCGATCCAGCCATCCAACCAGCGCGGCATCCTCGCGATGCTCGCCGCGGTGCTGCTGTTCGCGCTGATGGACGGCTGCATGAAGCTGCTCGCACCGCACTATCCCGCGATGCAGGTGACCGCGCTGCGCGGGCTGTGTTCGCTGCCGCTGGTCTGCGCATGGGTGCTGCTGGACGGCGGCCTGCGCCCGCTGCTGCGCGTGCGCTGGCCACTGCACCTGGTGCGCGGACTGCTCGGCGTGTTCATGCTGGCCGCCTTCGTGTTCGCACTGAACGTCATGCCGCTGGCGGAAGCGTATTCGCTGTTCTTCATCGCGCCGCTGCTGATCACCGCGCTCGCGGTGCCGCTGCTCGGCGAGCGCGTCGGCTGGCGTCGCTGGGCCGCGATCGCGGTCGGCCTCGCGGGTACCGTGGTGGTGCTGCGCCCGAGTGGCGCGGGCATGGTGTCGCTCGGCGGCCTCGCGGTGCTCGGCGCGGCCTTCGCGTACGCGCTGTCGGCGATCGCCGTACGCGTGCTCGGACGCAGCGACAGCACCCAGAGCATGGTGTTCTGGTTGCTGCTGATGCTCGCGCTGTTCGCGACCGTGCTGGCCTGGCCGCACTGGCAGCCGGTGCAGCGCGCGCACTGGCCGCTGCTCGGCGCGCTCGGCCTCACCGGCGCGCTCGGCCAGTGGGGCATCACCGAGGCGTTCCGGCGCTCGCCTGCGTCGGTGATCGCGCCGCTCGAGTACACCGCGCTCGGTTGGGGGCTCGGCCTCGACTGGGTGCTCTGGGGCACGCGTCCCGACCGCACGATGCTGGTCGGCGCGGCGGTCATCGTCCTCGCGGGCCTGTACCTGCTGCGGCGCGAACGCGCGCACGGCGGCGCGAGCGATTGACGCCCGATCAGCGCGCCGTACTCAGGCGCGATCCAGCGTGTCCGGACGCGCGCAGCGGCTCGGCCGACGCGTCGTCTCCGGCGTCGGTCTCCTCGAGCAGGCGCAGCAGGTCGGCTTCACTCATCGGTCGTCCGAAATGGTAGCCCTGTGCCTCGTCGCAGCCGTTGCGCAGCAGCCAGTCGTGCTGCACGGGGTACTCGACGCCTTCGGCGGTCGTGCGCATGCCGAGGTCGCGTGCGAGCCCGATCACCGACCGGATGATCGCGGCCGCATCCGCATCGATCGCGAGGTCGCGCACGAACGACATGTCGAGCTTGATGCGGTCGAACGGGAACGCGCGCAGCGACTGCAACGAGGAGTAGCCGGTGCCGAAATCGTCCATCGACAGGCGCACGCCGAAATCGTGCAGGTCGTGCAACGCAGTGCGCGTGGCGAGGTCGCTCGCGAGCAGCGCGCTCTCCGTCACCTCGAGGTCGAGGCGTTCGGCCGGCAGCCCGGCCTGGTGCAGCGCGCTGACCACGTCGACGACGAAGCCGGGCTTGCGGAATTGCAGCGGCGACAGGTTCACGTTGACCTTGAGCGGACGCGGCCAGCGCACGGCCGCGAGGCAGGCTTCGCGCAGCACCCAGTCCCCGAGCGTTCCGATCATGCCCATCTCTTCGATGATCGGCACGAACACCGCCGGCGACAGCGCGCCATGGACCGGATGCTGCCAGCGCAGCAGCACTTCGACCGCGCACGGCGCGCGGTCGGCGAGCCGCACGATCGGCTGGTAGGCGAGCGTGAACTCGCGCTGTTCGATCGCGACGCGCAAGTCGTGCTTGAGCGCGCGGCGTGACTGCGCGGCGGCCGCCATCGCGGGCGCGAATACGCGCCAGCCGCCGCGACCGTCGACCTTTGCTTCCGCCAGCGCCATGTCCGCGTGGCGCGCGAGCACGGTCAGGGGCATGCGCGGCGTCGCGTTCGCGATGCCGACGCTCGCCCCCATCCGGATCTTCTGCGATTCGATCTCGAACGGCTCCTCGAGCGTCGCGATGACCTGCTGCGCGAGCAGCGTGCCGTCGCCGGTCGCCGGATGCCCCTGCAACACCGCGAACTCGTCGCCGCCGAGCCGGGCCGCGAAAACGCCTTCGCCCACGCAGGCAGCCAGTCGGCGCGCAACGCATTCGAGCAACAGGTCGCCGGCCGCGTGGCCGAGTGAATCGTTGACGCTCTTGAAATCGTCGAGGTCGACGTAGAGCAGGTTCAGCGACTGGCCCGGCTGCAGCGACTGCAGCCGCGCTTCGGCGCGCTCGCTGAATTCGGCGCGGTTGGGCAGGCCGGTCAGCGCATCGTAGTAGGCGAGCTGATGGATGCGCGACTGCGATTCCTCGTGCTCGATCGCGATCGCGCACAGGTCCACGCATTGCTCGACCAGCGCGCGCTCGAGCTCGGCCGGTCCGCGCGTCGTGCGGTAGTAGAACGCGAAAGTACCGACCACGCGCCCGTCGCGTGCACGGATCGGGCTCGACCAGCAGGCCCTGAGGCCGGTCGGGAGCACGTCGCGGAATTCCGTCCACAAGGGGTCGACCGACACGTCGATGGTTTCGACCGCCTCGCCGCGCCAGGCCGCCGTACCGCAGGCGCCGGCAGCCGGGCCGATCGAGACGCCCTCGATCGCCTCGCGGTAGTGCGCCGGCAGGCTCGGCGCCGCGAGTTCGCGCAGGCGCCCATCGGCATCGACACGCAGGATCGTGCAGAGCGCGGCCGGCGCCAGCCGCTCCGCCTCGACGCAGATGCGCTGCGCGACCTGCTGCAGCGGTTCGCCCCGCGCGATCGCCACCAGGGTGGCCCGCTGCAGGCGTTGCAGGTTGGAGCTGGTCGCCGCATCAACCATGCCTGGTTCCCGACGCTTCCACGTACCGGCATCCCGGCCCATCGGGCGCCACGATACCCTTCCCGGCGATCGCATGCACCCCTAGTGCGACTGAGCGCGACAGCCGGCGACGGTGCCTCGCCCGCGGGGCGGCGGTGCGCGCGATCGATCGCCTCGCTGCGATGGGTGCGGTCGATGCCATGGCGTCCTCTCGATGGCCGGGCCCCGGTCCCGGCGCGAGCGTGCCGCGCCGACCCGTGCAGTGGATCGGGCGCGGATTGCCCGCCACTTCACCCATACGCAATCTGCCGGTCAATCCTGTCACGCGACGTGCAGCGGGCGCGTGACAGGCGGCGCAACGACGGGCGTGACGCCCGGCCGCATGCGCCGCCCCGCGACCCTTGCGCTAGGCGTCGCGGTCGCCTCCGTCCTCGTCGGTGGACGCGTCATCGACCGGAACCGCGCTGCGCCCACTGTAGGCATTGGGCGCCGGATAACTGGGGCCCTGGCGCACGCGCGCCTGCTTCGCGCGCAACGCTTCGCGGAAGTGCTCGATCGCGACCTCCGGAGCGACGTCGGAATACGGCGAGCTGTCGTCCTGCGCGTCGGGCATGCGGGCATCCGCGCGCGCAGGCGCTGCCTTCGCCGATTCCGGCGCCCGCACGCGTTCGGCATCGCCTGATGGCGCAACCGCCTTGCGCGCGGCCTGCGCGCGCTGCGGCGCCGACGCCTGCCGCACCATCGTGCCGCCGGCAGGACGCTTGGCGGGCGCGCCCGCTCCTGCATTGCGCGCGGACGAAGCGGCGGATGCGACCGCTGGATCGGTGCGCGTCGGCGCGGGGCGCGCGGGCGTATGGCGCGCGCCGCTCGGCATCTTGGCCGGCGCGGAGGGCGTGCTTCCCGGCGCCTTCTTCGCTGGCGCCTTCTTCGCCGCCGGTGCCTTCTTCGCAGGTGCCTTCTTCAAGGCGACTTTCCCGGCTGCCGACTTGCGCGCGCTGGTCTTCTTCGCGCTGGGCGATTTCGCGGCAGCCTTCCTCGCGGCGGGTTTCCTGGCCACTGCCTTCCTCGTCACCGTTTTCTTCTTCGCGACGGACTTCTTCGCCACCGCCTTCTTCGCGCCGGTCGCGCGCGTCGCCGCCCGCTTCGACGCGGCCTTGCCGGTCGCCGATTTGCCGGTGGCGGCCTTTTTCGCGACCGTCTTGCGCGCGGCCGTCGCCTTGCTGCCGACCGCCGGCTTGCGCGCGGCGGGCTTCTTCTTCGCGGTTCGCTTCATCGTGCACCTCGCTCAAGTCAAGCGCAGCCGCGCGGGCGCGCGGTGCTTCGTGGTAGCAGGGCCAGGCTTTACGCCACCCGAACCGGCCCTCCCCGGCAGCGGGCATACTCGCCGCATCCCCGCCTCGAGGACCGTGATGAAGATCTGGGTCGACGCCGATGCCTGCCCGCGCCCGGTCAAGGACATTCTCTACCGCGCGGCCGAACGCAAGCGCATCACGCTGACGTTGGTCGCGAACACGCCGCTCGCGGTGCCGCGCTCGGCATGGATCGCGTGCCGCACGGTCGCGGCGGGCCTCGATGCGGCCGACCGCGCGATCGCGGGATGGGCCGAGCCCGGGGATCTCGTGGTCACCGCCGATATCCCGCTCGCGGCGATCGTGGTCGACAAGGGCGTGACCGCGATCAATCCGCGCGGCGAGCTCTACACGAGCGAGAACGTGCGCCAGCAGCTCTCGCTGCGCGACTTCATGACCGACTTGCGCGCCGCCGGCGTGCAGACCGGCGGGGTCGGCGTCTACGACCAGCGCGACCGCCAGGCGTTCGCAAACCAGCTCGACCGCCTGCTGGCCCGCGTCGCGGGGTGAGCTGCCCGCAGGCGGCGAGCACACGCATTCAACGCGCAGGGTGGGTCGCAGCCGCGCAGCGGCGAGCCCCACCGGCGCGAACGTCCATCTGCGCGCGCAGACGCGCACTCCCTTGATCTTGCCGTTCGTCCGCCTGGTGGTTCAGTCCCCGGCTCGGGTCATGCCAGCTCGCGCGAGGAATGCGGGTCGATCGAGTAGGGATGGATTTCGGAGAGATGGCCCGGTTGCGCGCGCACGCGCGCGAGCCAGCGACCGAACGCGCGATACGGTTCGAGCGGGAAGCCGGCCTCATCCGCGCGGCTCGCGTACGCGAAGATCGAGAGGTCGGCGATCGAATAGGCGTCGCCCGCGATGAAGTCGCGCGTCGCGAGTTCCGCATCGAGCAGCGCGAGCGCACGCGAGGCCGTGGCGCGCTTGACCGCGACGAGCTCGGGAGCGCGCCGCGCGAGCTTGCCGGTCAAGGTCCAGTGGCGCAGCGCACCGATGGTCGACTCGATGCGTTCCTGCTCGAACGAGAGCCACTGCAGCACCTTCGCGCGACCGAATGCGTCCGATGGCAACCATTCGCTGCCGTCCGCGAGGTAGGCGAGGATCGCGTTCGACTCGGCCAGGGTTCGTCCATCCTCGAGGCGGATCGCGGGCACCGTGCCGGTCGGGCTGATCGCGAGGAACGCGGGGCTGCGCCCTTCGCCCTCGAACAGCGAGATCGACTCGGTCCGGTACGGCCGGCCAAGGTGCGCCAGCAACTGGCGCACCTTCCAGCCATTCTGCGAAGGCAGGTAGTCGAACAGAGTCAGCATGCGTGTACTCCGCGGCGTCGGGCCCCCAGCATGCGGGGGTAGCGCGGCGCCGACCATCCGGCTCTTGCGCGGCATCGCGGCGGCAACGGCGCAAGCGCCGGATGGCCGCGCGCCTTGCGCGGCGCGAGCATGGCCCCATCCAGCGAGCGGAGCATGCGATGAACGACGAGGCGAAATGGCAGGCCGTGCAGGAGCGCGACGCCGCAATGGACGGCGCGTTCGTCTACGGCGTGCTGACGACCGGCGTCTATTGCCGACCTTCGTGCGCGGCGCGACGCGCGCTGCGCGGGAACGTGCGCTTCTTCGACAGCCCGGCCGAGGCCGGCGAGGCAGGCCTGCGTCCGTGCCGACGTTGCCGTCCGCTCGAGCACTGGCAGGGCGATCCGGAGATCGAGCGACTGCTCGCACTGTGCCGCCGCATCGAGGCCGATCCCGAGGCGCTGCCCGATGGCGCCGCGCTTGCGCGCGCGGCCGGCATCGATGCGTTCCGGCTCAACCGCCTGTTCAAGCGCTACCTCACGATCACGCCCGGCGAGTTTGTCGAGCAGGTGCGCGTCGCGCGGATCAAGCGCGCGCTGAGGCGGTCCGCGTCGGTCACCGACGCGATCTACGACGCGGGACTTGGCTCGAGCCGCGGTCTCTATGAACGTGCGCCGCGCGCGCTCGGGATGACGCCGCGCGAGTACCGCAGCGGCGGCGCCGGACTCGTGATTTCGCATGCGACCGCCACGACGCCGCTCGGCCTCGCCTGCATCGGCGCGACCGATCGCGGCATCTGCTACCTCGAGTTCGGCGACGGCGAGGCCGGCCTCGTCGCGCAGCTCGCGCGCGAATACCCGGGGGCGACGCTCGCGCCGATGCGCGCGTCGGCGCGCCCGGCGTTCGACGCGTGGATCGCCGCGCTGAACGCCCATCTCGACGGCCACGCACCGAGCGCGGCCCTACCGCTCGACCTGCGCGGCACCGCATTCCAGGTGCGCGTCTGGAACTACCTGCGCGGGATCCCGCCCGGCGAGGTCGTGTCCTACGCGGAAGCCGCCGCCGCGATCGGTGCGCCGCGGGCGACGCGCGCGGTCGCCTCCGCCTGTGCGCGCAACCGCGTCGCGGTGCTGGTGCCCTGCCATCGCGTGATCCGCGGTGACGGCGGCCTCGGTGGCTACCGCTGGGGCCTCGCACGCAAGCGCGCGCTGATCGACGCGGAGCGGCGCGCAGCGCGCGAGCGGGAAGACACGCACTCGTCGTGATCGGCCGCTGCAGCGCGTGGCGCCCTCCGCTCATCCGCGATTAATAGCGCGCGCGCCAACCTCGATCGAGGACGGCGACCACGAGGCATGCGCGTGAAGATGGACGGTCAGGCCAGCGCCGAACTGAAAAAGCTCGGCGAGCTGCTCGAAGGCATCGAGGTCGCGATGTTGACCACGCGGGCCGCCGACGGCTCGCTCGTCAGCCGCCCGCTGCAGACGCTCGCACTCGCCGACGGCGAACTCGTGTTCTTCACCGCGGCCGACAGCGGCAAGCTCGCCGAACTCGAGGCCGATCCCGACGTCAACCTCGCCTACGCCGATCCCGCCCGGCATCGCTACGTGTCGGTGCGCGGCCGTGCGCGCACGTCGCGCGACCGCGCGACGATCGACGCACTCTGGTCGCTCGCGCAGCGCGTGTTCTTCCCGGGCGGCAAGGAAGACCCCAACCTCGTCGTGCTGCGCGTGCACGTGCGCGACGCCGCGTACTGGGAACCGTCGGGCAACTTCGTGGTGCGCGCGCTCGAATTCGCGCGCGGGCTCATCGACGACGAGCCGAACGACCTCGGTCGCCAGGGCATCGTGCACGGCGTTCCGGAAATCGCCTCGCGCGATCGCGGCGGCTGAGACGGTGCGGCGCATAATCGCGCCGATGACGACCGGCCGCCCGCCCGAAGATCCGATGCGCCTCGATCGACCTGCGCGCATCAAGGGGCGCGGCGCCGCGTCCAATCCCGAGGGTCGCTTCGAGTCGGTCGCGAAGACGCGTGAGGACGACGGCTGGCATCGCGAAGAGGACGGGGCGCCGCGGCCGCCGACGCAGGTCACCGAAGAGCGGGCGCGCTCGATCATCAGCCGCAACGATTCGCCCGACATTGCGTTCGACCAGTCGATCAACCCGTACCGCGGTTGCGAGCACGGCTGCGTGTACTGCTATGCGCGGCCCTCGCACGGGTACCTGAACCTGTCGGCCGGCATCGATTTCGAGACCCGGCTGTTCGCGAAGACCAATGCGGCAGGGCTGCTGCGCGCCGAACTCGCGCGGCGCGGGTATGCGTGCACCCCGATCAACCTCGGTGCGAACACCGATCCCTACCAGCCGATCGAACGGCGCTACCGCGTCACGCGCTCGATCCTCGAAGTGCTGGCCGAATGCGCGCATCCGTGCACGATCATCACCAAGAACGCACTGGTCGAACGCGATCTCGACCTGCTCGCGCCGATGGCGCGCGCGAACCTCGTGCACGTGTTCGTATCGGTGACCTCGCTCGACAACCGGCTGTCGAGCACGCTGGAGCCGCGCGCGAGCGCGCCGCACCGGCGCATCGAGGCGATCGCGAACCTCAATGCCGCGGGCGTGCCGTGCGGCGTGATGGTCGCGCCGATCATCCCGATGGTGACCGACCCGTGGATCGAGCGGATCCTCGAACGGGCCGCGCAGGGCGGCGCCAGACGCGCAGGCTATACCGTGCTTCGACTGCCGTGGGAACTCAAGGCGCTGTTCCGCGACTGGCTCGCGCTGAACGTGCCCGAGCGCGCCGAGCACGTGATGAGCCTGGTCCGCCAGATGCGCGGCGGCAAGGACAACGAGGCCGCGTTCGGCAAGCGCATGCGCGGCGAAGGTCCGTTCGCCGACCTGATCCGCCAGCGCTTCCGCCGCGCGTGCCGCGAATTCGGCTTCGACGAATCGCGCGATCTCGTGCTCGATACGACGCGTTTCACGCCGCCGCGTGCGAGCACGCCGCAGGGAGAGTTGTTCTAGCGCGCTGGACCGGCGGGAGATGAGCCGCCGCAGCGCGCAGGAATCGAAGCGTGTCGCTCTCGCGTGCTGGCTTCGGCGCGCATTTTCGTGGCGGCTGCGTGGCGGGCCGATATGCGCGCCGGTGGGTCTCGCCGCTGCGCGGCTGCGACCCACCCTACGCGGTTGCGACCCACCCTGCGCGGCTGCGACCCCCCCCCCTACGCGGAGATCGCGAGCTTCTCGCTGCGATAGACCTGGGTCGTGACGAGGTACACCACGAGCGCGGCGAGCGTGCTGCAGGCGAAGCAGGTCCAGAGGCCCGAGGTGGGCACCACCTCGCCGCGCAAGAGGCGCGTGATCACGACCTGCTGGCCCATCAGCGGCACCGCGTACATCCAGGCCTGGGTCTTCAGCGGGAACAGCGACAGCAGCAGGGTCGGCACCGCCGGCACGAACATCAGCAGCGAGAGGTAGGTCTGCGCCTCGCGGTAGCTTTTCGCGAACGCGGCCGCGAGCGTCTGCAACCCGGTCAGCACGACGACCAGCGGCAGCATCGTGAACAGCGTCAGCAACGCGAACCGCGGCCCGATCTCGAGGCTGATGCCGAGCTTCTCGGTCGGCATGAACTGGCCCGCGATCGAGAACGCGATGATGCCGAGCAGCAGCGAGGTCAACGCGAACAGGCTGGTCGCGCCGAGCTTGCCCGCGAGCAGGCTGCCGCGTCCGACCGGATTCACCAGCAGCGGTTCGAGCGACTGGCGTTCGCGTTCGCCCGCGGTGGTGTCGATCGCGAGCGCCATGCCGCCGACGAACACGCCGAGGATGAAGAAGTACGGCAACATGCCGAACAGCGTGCCGCTGCGCGCCTGTGCGGTCGACTGGTCGCGATCGGCGACCACCACCGGCTGCAGCAGGCTCGGCGAGATGCCGCGTGCGACGAGGCGCAATGCGCCGGTGCGCTGGGCGTAGGCATCGAGCAGGCCACGCAGGCGCCTGACCGAACCCTGCGCATCGCGCTGCGAATCGTCGTGGATCAGTTCGACCTGGGCCGGCTCGCCCGCGCGCCACGCGTCGGCATAGGCCGGCGCGATGCGCAGCACCAGGTCGACCTCGCCTTCCCGCACTGCGCGCTCCGGATCGGCCGGCGCGTCCTTGATCTCGACACCGTTGCGACGAAGCGCGTCGACCAGGTTGGGCGCGTGCCCGGCGCCGATCACCGGCACCGGCAGCGCCTTCTCGGCCTTGTCGAGTTCACGCGAGACGGCCGCATTGATCAGCAGCACGAACATCAGCGGCGCGAGCAAAGGTCCGGTCAGCAGCGTGTTGAGCACGGTGCGGCGGTCGCGCAGGTTCTCGCGGATCTCCTTCCAGAACACGGTCAGCACGGGGTTCATGCGGCAAGTCCTTCTTCCGAGCCGATCACCTTCACGAACGCATCCTCGAGGCTCGCGCAGCCGGTCTGCTCGCGCAGCGCCTCGGGCGTTGCGTCCGCCACCACGCGACCGCGCGCGATCACGACCACGCGATCGCAGAGCGCGCCGACCTCCTGCATGATGTGGCTCGAGAACAGCACGCAGCGGCCTTCGTCGCGAAGCCGGTGCATGAACGCGCGCATCGAGCGCGTCGCCATCACGTCGAGGCCGTTCGTGGGTTCGTCGAGGATCACGTTGCGCGGGTCGTGCACGAGCGCGCGCGCGATCGCGGTCTTGGTGCGCTGGCCCTGCGAGAAGCCTTCGGTGCGGCGCTGCGCGATGTCGTGCATGTCGAGCGCGTCGACGAGCGCGTCGATGCGTGCGCGCCGGGTCGCGGCATCCAGGCCCTGAAGGCGGGCAAAGTAGTCGATGTTCTCGCGCGCGCTGAGTCGCTTGTAGAGGCCGCGCGCATCGGGCAGCACGCCGAGGCGCCGGCGCACCCCGTTCGGATCGGCCGTCGCATCGATGCCGTCGACGCGCACGGCGCCGCGGTCGGGTCGCATCAGGGTGTAGAGCATGCGCAAGGTGGTCGTCTTGCCCGCGCCGTTCGGGCCGAGCAGGCCGGTGATCTCGCCGTCGCGTGCGGTGAATGAGACATCGTCGACCGCGACGACGTCGCCGAACGCCTTGCGCAGGCCGCTGGCTTCGATCATGGCGCCGCTCCATTGAAATCGAGGAAGGCCGGCAACGGACCGAAGTCGGCGACACACCCGGCGTCGAGACCCGCAGGGTCGAGTTCGGCCACGAACTCGCCGACCAGCCGCGGCAGGCAGCCGCGACCCATCACGCTGTGTCCCTGCCCTTTCGCGACGAGCACGCGGCTGTTCGGCAGCGCCGCCGCGATGCGTTCGGCGTAGCGCGGCGGCGTGATCGGGTCGAACTCGCCCGCGACCAGCAGCACCGGGGTATCGCCGCGCGCGGGCTCGGCGAAATCCGCGGCGCGCGTGCCACGTGGCCAGATCGCGCAGGTCTCTCGGAACACGTCGGCGAGCATCGAGCCGAGCACGGTGTCCGCATCCTGCACGCGGGGTTCGAGCCAGGGCGCGTCTTCGGCGCACACGACCGAGTACTGCATCGCGTTCTCGCCGAGCGATTCGAGGTCGCGCTCGAGCATGCGCAACTGCCCGAACATCGGCGCGGCATCCCCCGCATGCGCACGCTCGACCGTGAGCGGCAGCAGCGCGGCGGTTTCGGGCGCGTACGCGTAAATGCGCGCGAGCATCGCGAGCATCGAAGCGTCGAGGCGAGCGTCGTGGAGCGCATGGTCGACGGGATCGCGGTACTGCACGTCGATCGGCGCCTGCCGCAGCTTCGCCTGCAGGCTGCGCAGGCGCTGCCACGGATCGCCGAACACGTCGGCGCAGGCCGGCGTCGCCTTGCAGGCATCGAGCTGGAGGCGCAGCGAGTCGTCGAGGTTCGCGGCGAATTCGCTGCCGAGCACGACGTCGTTCGGGACCGCGCTGTCGAGCACGACGCTGCGCACCGCGTCCGGATGACGTTTCATGTACTGCTGCGCGACGCGCGTGCCGTAGGACACGCCGACGAGGTTCAATCGCGGCGAGCCGATCGCGACGCGCAGGGCCTCGAGGTCGTCGAGCGCCGCGGCCGTCGTGTAATGGCGAGGGTCGGCGTGCGTCGAGACGCGGTCGAGGCAGGCCTGCGCCTGCGTGCGCACGACTACGGGATCGAATCCGGTGACGGCGTCCTCGTCGTTGCGCGGGCAGGCGAGCGCATTGGAACCGCCGGTGCCGCGCTGGTCGAGCAACAGCACGTGGCGATGCCGCAGCAGCGGCGCGAACGCCGAAGCGACCTGCGGCCAGCTTTCGACCGCGGACTGACCCGGTCCGCCGGCGAGCAGAACGACGGGGTCCGGCTCGGGCGCGGCCGCTTCGCTCGCGATCAAGGCGAGGCGCAGGCCGATGCGACGACCCGGCGAGGCGGCCTCGCGGTTCTCGGGCAGTTCGAACGGCGCGCACCAGGCGGCCGTGGTCGCCGAGCCGTGCGGCTGAGGCAGTTCGCAGCGGACGAAGTGCAGGTCGCCGTAGTCGAATCCGCCTGCGCGCGGCTGCACCGCCGTCCCCGCCTCGCGCGTGCGGCGAGGTTCGTCCGTTCGATGCTTCCACGCGAGCAGCGCCGCGATCGCGAGCACCGCGACGCCTGCACGGATCAGGGTGCGTTGGTTCACGCAGGTGTCTCCCCGGGGTCGAAGATGGATTCGATCGGCGCGCCGAACAGCCGCGCGATGCGGAATGCAAGCGGCAGGCTCGGATCATAGCGGCCGGTCTCGATCGCATTGATCGTCTGGCGCGACACTGCGAGCTGCAGCCCGAGGTCGGCCTGGGACCAGCCGCGCAGTGCGCGCAGTTCGCGCACGCGGTTGTTCATCGGTAGGGCCTGTGCACCCACCACTGCGCGCAGACGTAGACGGTCAACAGCAGCGGGGTCGCGAGCAGCGCGGGCACCTCGAGGATGCCCGCGTCGGCGAGCAGTCCGAACGCGAGCAGCACGGGCACCCCGATCGCGAGCGCGAGCGTCGCCGCTTCGAGCTCCACGCGCTGGCGCAGTTCGTCGGTCGCAAGGATGCGCCGGTACTCGAGCCAGACGTAGCCCGAAACCGGGATCACCGGCAACAGCACGAGCAACGCGCGCAGCGGCAGAGAAGCGATGCGTGGGCCCGCAATCGTCGCGAGCACGATCGCGCCGACGTAGCCGACCATCAGAAGGCTCGCGCGCCACCAGTAGGTGCGCGTGGTACCGGCCATCCAGTATTCGCCGAGCATCTGCGTTCTCCGTCAAGCACGCTTGACATATGCTCGCGCAGCGGGCTCGGCGCTGTCAATGCCCCTTTACATCTCGCGCCGCCTTCTTGACCTGTGTCAAGCCGAAACTGTCGATTGCGGCGCATTTTTCGATGAAAACGCGCGCTGCGTCACATTTCGACGGCGGCTCATGCGGCGATGCAGCGCAAAGCGCCTTCCCGGTTGGCACGCTGGTTGCTTAGTCGGTCGCGAAGGCGAATCTGCGCCTCGAACGATCCGTTCCAACCCATCCAGGAAACCACACGATGAACACGAAGAAGACCCTTGGCCTCGCACTCGTCGCATTCGGCTTTGCCGGCGCCGCGCATGCACAGGTCACCAACACGATGCCGGTGCAGATCACGATCCAGAATGCGTGCAACGTGAGCACGGTCGCACCGACCACGCTCGACTTCGGCACGCAGGGGCCGCTGACCGCGAACGTCGACCAGACCGCGACGATCACGGTCACTTGCACGACCGGCGCCAATTACAACGTTGCGCTGGATGGCGGCGGGGCCGCGAACACCAATGCGCGCCGCATGATCAACGGCGGCAATACCGTCTCCTACCAGCTCTACCGCGACGCCGGCCGCACGCTGGTGTGGGGCAACACCGTCAATTCGGACACGCTTGCGGGCACCGGGAACGGGATGGCACAGGCGCTGCCGGTCTACGGTCGCGTGCCGGCGCAGACGACGCCGCCGGCAGCGGTGTACAACGACAGCGTCACGGTCACGGTCAGCTACTGAGCCGACGATGTCGACGCGTCCCTGCTTGCGGCCCCTCGCTCTTCCCCTC
>DAIOWG010000030.1:0-15868 GCA_036758645.1 Dokdonella sp.
GGATCGCGCCGCCGAACAGCAGCAGCTTCTCGGTCAGCGTGGTCTTGCCGGCGTCCGGGTGCGAAATGATCGCGAAGGTGCGGCGGCGACGGGTTTCGTCGAGGTGGGGCGACATGGGGCAGGGCGTGGGGTCGGGGGAACAGGAAATGATAGCAGGCCAGCCCGCGCTGGCGCCGCCGCGCCGCCTGCCGCCACGCCAAGCCGCCGCCTTGCGGGAGGGACTTCAGTCCGGATCGGACTCGCGTGCAGCGGTCGCGACGCACGCCAGAGCAGCCGCAGAGAAAGGACGTATAGACGTCTAAACGGCCATTGACATGGAAGGCACTCGCAACTAGAGTGCGCTCCTCGCCCATCGAGACCGGCTGAGGGACAGGCCCAGTGACGCCGGGGCAACCTGCGGATTCGTCCGCGAGGTGACAATTCCCGCGGGGATCGCATCGCGATCCACCGAGAGATGGGCTGCAGCAACGTCGCGCCCGCAAAGCGCGCCGCGCGCCGCAGCCGCTCCGGAACGCGGGCCGTTGGGCCGGCAACCAGGAGGGGTGATGTCGGCACTGTTGGAGCCTTGCGATACGCCGGCGCGGGCGTCTGTTGCGACCGCGAAGCGGCGCGGCATCGCGCGCGGCACTCGGCGGATCACGCTGCATCCGCGGCATGCCGAGTCCGCGTGCAGCGTGCGCCTGCGCTGGAGCCTGCACGGGCCGGCGTCGGCGCCATGGGTGATCGTGCAGGGCGGCATATCGGCCGATCGTGAAGTCGCCGCCGATGCCGGCGCCGGCACGCCCGGCTGGTGGCACGGCGTGGTCGGGCCGGGCCTCGCGGTCGACACCGAGCGCGTGCGCGTGCTGGCCGTGGACTGGCTCGAGTGCGCAGACCTCGCCGACGCGCGCGCGATCGACAGCCGCGACCAGGCGGACGCGATCGCGTCATTGCTCGACGTGTTCGCTGTGCCCTGCGTGCGCGCCTTCGTCGGCGCCTCCTACGGCGCGATGGTCGGACTCGCCTTCGCGGCGCTCCATCCGGGCCGGCTTGCGCGCCTCGTGGCGATCTCGGGTGCGCATCGCGCGCATCCGCTGAGCACCGCGCTGCGCAATGTGCAGCGGGGCATCGTGCGGCTCGCGGTCGCCGCGGGCGATGCACGCGCGGGACTGGACCTCGCGCGCCGCCTCGCGATGACGACCTATCGCAGCGAGCGCGAGTTCGCCGAGCGCTGCGGCGCCGATCCCGAGTTTTCCGGCGGGCGCTTCCGCTTCGCCGAGGAGGACTGGCTCGCCGCGGCCGGGGCGCGCTTCGCCGAACGCTTCGACCCTGACCGCTTCCTTTCGCTTTCCGAATCGATCGACCTGCATCGCGTCGACCCCGGCGAAGTGCGCGTGCCCACGACGCTGGTCGGCGTTCCGGCCGACCGTGTCGTGCCACTGGCGGACCTGTGCGAACTGCAGCGGCATTGCGGTGCACCCGCGACGTTGCACGTACTCGATTCGCGCTACGGACACGACACGTTCCTCAAGGAACCCGTCGCGATCGGGAACCTGCTGCGCGAAATCCTCGAACCGATCGGAGCCTGACATGACGCGAACTGCCACCACCGCCGCGGTACGCGCGGGGATCGAAAGCGACAACCAGTACGGCGCCGTGGTGCCGCCGCTTCACCTCAGCACGAACTTCACGTTCGAGGGTCTCGGCCGGCGCCGGCGCCACGACTACACGCGCAGCGGCAACCCGACGCGCGACCTGCTCTGCGAGGCACTGGCCGAACTGGAGCACGGTGCGACCGGCATCGTCACCGCGAGCGGCATGGCGGCGGTGGCGCTGGCGCTGCAACTGGTGCCCGAGGGCGGACTCGTGCTGGCCGCGCACGATTGCTACGGCGGCACATGGCGCCTGCTCGATGCATGGGCGCGCAAGGGACGCCTGCGCGTGGAATTCGCCGACCTCACCGACCTGTCGGTCGCCGCGACTGCCCTGCAGCGCAAGCCGGCGCTCGTGTGGATCGAGACGCCGTCCAACCCGCTGCTGCGCATCAGCGACATCCAGGCGCTGGCGCGGGCGGCACGCGCGGCGGGCACGCTTTGCGTCGTCGACAACACGTTCCTGTCGCCCGCGCTGCAGCGCCCGCTCGAGCTCGGCGCCGATGTCGTCGTGCACTCGACCACCAAGTACATCAACGGCCACGGCGACGTCGTCGGCGGCGCCGTGATCGCGCGCGATGCGGCAGTCGGGGCCGAACTCGCCTGGTGGGCGAACTGCATCGGGCTCGCTGGCGCGCCGTTCGACAGCTACATGACGCTGCGCGGGCTGCGTACGTTGCCCGCGCGGATGCGCGTGCACGAGGAAAACGCGGCGCAGGTCGCGGCCCTGCTCGCAGCGCATCCGTCCGTCACGCGGGTCTACTGGCCCGGCCTCGCGTCGCACCGCGGGCATGCGCTTGCATCGCGTCAGCAGGCCGGCTACGGCGCGATGCTCGCGTTCGAACTCGCGGGCGGGCACGCGGCGATCGCGGCGTTCCTCGATGGCCTGCGTTGCTATTCACTGGCCGAGTCGCTCGGCGGCGTCGAAAGCCTCGTGGCGCATCCGGCGACGATGACGCACGCATCGATGGCGCCCGAGGCGCGGCGTGCCGCGGGCATCGGCGACGGCCTGCTGCGCCTGTCGGTCGGCATCGAGGCTGCGGGCGACCTCTGCGCGGATCTCGCGGCCGCGCTCGCGCGCGCGCAAGCCGCCGCGGCAGTGGCGTGCGGAGCCGCGGCGTGAGCGCGGTCGTGCGACTGGCCGCGCGCCACGACACCGCGATCGCCTTGCTCGGCGTCGGCGGTGTCGGCACCGCCTTGCTGCGCCGGCTCGCGACGCCCGAAGCCGCCGGGCTGCGGCTGGTCGCGCTGGCCGATTCGCGGCGCCAGTGGTCGGATGCGGCCGGCATCGATCCGCGCGGTGCGTGGCGTGACCTGGAGGCGCGCGGCGTGCCGCGCGCAGCACGGGACGCGACCTGCGCACTCGCGCGCAGCGGCGCGCGTCGGTGCGTCGTCGTCGACGCGACAGCCGACGAAGGCGTCGCGGCCTGCCATGCCGAGTGGCTCGCGGCCGGCTGCCACGTCGTCAGCGCGAACAAGGCGGCGCTCGCGGGCAGCCACGCCGCGTGGTCGTCGCTGCAGCGCGCACGCGCAAACGGCACGCGGTATGGTGATGCGGCCACGGTCGGCGCGGGACTTCCGGTGCTCTCGACACTGCGTCGACTGCAGGCTTGCGGCGATCGGGTGTTGGCGATCGAAGGGGTGTTCTCGGGCACGCTGTCGTGGTTGTTCAATGGTTTCGATGGCAGCCGACCCTTCTCCGAGCGGGTGCGCGAAGCGCGCACCCGCGGTTACACCGAGCCCGACCCGCGTCTCGACCTCGCGGGCATCGACGTCGCGCGCAAGCTGCTGATCCTCGCGCGAAGCGCCGGCCAGGTGCTCGAGCCCGCGGACGTCGAATGCGACGGCCTCGTGCCGGACGTACTGCGGCATCTCGACTGCGAACGATTCCTCTCGCGCATGCACGAACTCGACGGGCCGCTCGAGCAGCGCCGGCGTGACGCGGCGCGAGGTGGCCGCGTGCTGAGGTTCGCCGCGCACTGGTCCGCGAGCGGGGGCCGCGTCGGGCTCGTCGACGTCGCCGCCGATGCACCGCTCGCGCAGCTGCACGGCACCGACAACCTGTTCGCGCTGACCACGCGCAGCTATCGCGAGCGGCCGCTGCTGATCCAGGGGCCAGGAGCGGGCGTGGAGGTCACCGCGCAGGCGCTGCTTTGCGATCTGCTCGCGGTGCATCGTGGCGAGGCGCGCGCGGCGGCTTGAGGGCTGCGGCCCGTTGCGCGATGCGTCGAGGAAGCAGGGCAAGCACCTGCCGTCGATCCGATGCGACCGCGACCGTGCTACTGCTTGCGGATGTCGATGTTGCCGCTGAAGGTCTCGATGCGGACATGGCCGCTGCCGCTGCCCGCGCTCGTTTCGAGCGAACTGCCCGGACCGTGGTCCGGTTCGGTCACGTCGCCGAAATCGCTGCGGATGCGGCCGCTGAAGCTCGAGGCGGACAGCCGCGCCGAGACCTCGGCGGGCAGGTACAGGTGCACGTCTCCACTCATCGATTCCACTTCGACGCGCACGCCGTCGCCGGCCGCGCCGCGCAGGTTGATGTCGCCGGACACGGTGCCCGCGCTGAGCTCGCGGTAGGCCGCGCCTTCGGCGTCGATGTCGCCCGACACGGTTTCGAAACTCATTTCGCCGCCGAGACCGCGCGCGCGGATGTTGCCGGATACGCTTTCGATGCTCGAGTGGGTCGCGTTGTTGCCGGCGACGTCGACATCGCCGCTGACGCTGTCGACTTCGACTTCGCGCGCGCCGCTGTCGAGCCGCAGGTTGCCGCTCACCGATTCCACCGCGAGTCGCCGTCCGGCCACGCCGGACAGGGTGACGTCGGCGCTGACGACTTCGATGCTCATCTCGGCGGCGTTCGGTACCTTGATGTCGAGCAGCGTGTCGCCCATGCGGGAGTCGGCGCCCCAGCTGAACCAGCCTTGCTTGTCGGGCGCCTGCACCTTGATCGTCAGGTGCGCTCCGCTGCCCTCGACCAGCAGCGCCTTGGCGCCGTCGCCGAGCGTGCCGGTGACCTGCACTTCGGGCCGATCCCAGCCGGTTACGGTCACCGCCCCCTTGATGTTGGACACGTCGATGCGCGCATCCGCATCGACCGCTCGTTTCTGGTCGATCGGCGTACCCGCGAACGCAGTGCCGCAGAGCAGCAGCAGGGGCACGGTCTTGAGGACGGAATGACGATTCATCGGGTGGGCTCCACGGTTCATCCGGCGCGGGCGCCGAAGCGCTCGAGTTTCATGCGTTGTGCGTGCGTGCGATTGAGCAGGCTGACCAGGAACACGGCGTCCGGCCGCTGCTCCAGCGCTTGCGCGAGTTCGTCCTGGGCGGAATCGAGGACCAGCGACGCGCCGAGCACGCGCGGATCGCTGCCGCGCGTACGCGCGATGTCGATCGCATCGCTTGGCGACACGCGCTGCACCATCCGGCGATCGAGCGGCGAGGCGTCGGCGGTGGCCGGCACCGACATCGTTCGCGGCCGGTCTTCCAGCACCACGCCGGCCGCGACCGCGAGCAGCAGGGCCGCGGCGGCCGCCAGCGGCAGCGCGTGCCGGCGACGCGCCGGCGTTGCGCGCATGCCTGCATCGGGCTCGGCGATGCGCGCGGCGATGTCCTGCCACAGGTCCGTGCGCGGTGCGCGATCGGCCTTGAGGCCCTGCAGGCGTCGCTGGATCTCGAAATCGTTCATGCCGCTGCTCCGAGCATGCGCCGCAGCAAGCCGCGCGCGCGATGCAATTGTGCCTTGGAAGAACCGACCGCCATGCCGAGCTCGCGACCGATTTCCTCGTGTTTCCAGCCTTCGACGTCGTGCAGCACGAGTACGGCGCGCGCGCGCGGCGGCAGGTTCGCGACCGCCTGCTCGAGGTCGGCGCGCTCGCCCGCACAGAACGGCGTGACCGGTTCGCTCGCGGCTTCGAGCACGTCGTTCTCGACCGTGTCTTCGGGATCGCGTGCGCGCAGGTCCATCAGTGCGACGTTGACCGCGAGGCGATGCAGCCAGGTCGAGAACGCGCTTTCGAAACGGAAACTGCCGAGCTTCTGCCATGCGCGCACGAACGCCTCCTGGGTCAGTTCCTCCGCGCGCGACTCGTTCATGCCGGACAGACGCCAGACCGCGCCGTGCACGCGCCCGGCGTGGCGCCGGTAGAGCGCCTCGAACGCGCGCATGTCGCCGCCCGCTGCGCGTCGCACGAGCTCGGCGTCGGGGGATTCCGGTACCGATCCGGCACGGGGCGCGTCGCTCATCGGCAGTGGCATGGCAAGGCAGGCATCCATCTTGCCAGCTTGGATGCGGCAATGGCTCGCAGGGTTTAGCGGGGGCGAGTCGGCAACCGGCTGTCGCAGGCGGGGCGCGCGCAGCGCGGACGGCGCGTGCCCCGGCATTCCAGCGATGATCGGCGGACCTGCGGTCGGACCGCCTGCATCGGATTCAGCCCGCGGCCGCCTTGCGCGCGGGTGCTCCGGTCGAAGCGAGCGCGGCGGCGACGCGCTGCTGCTCGGCGCGCAGTTCGGCAGGTGTGCGCGTCCCGAACGTGTCGAGGTAGCGGCCGATGTCGGCGACTTCCTCGGCCCAGGCGGCGGCATCCACGTCGAGCAGCGCGTCGAGTGCATCGTCGGCCAGCGCGAGGCCCTCGACGTGCAGGTCGCCCGCGCCCGGCACGAGGCCGATCGGCGTTTCGTCGGCACCGACGCGGCCGCTGCAGCGATCGATGATCCATTCGAGCACGCGCAGGTTGTCGCCGAAGCCCGGCCACAGGAACTTGCCGTCGGCGCCCTTGCGGAACCAGTTGACGTGGAAGATCTTCGGCAGCTTTGCGCCCGCGCGGTCGAACGACAGCCAGTGCGCGAAATAGTCGCCGTAGTTGTAGCCGCAGAACGGCTTCATCGCCATCGAATCACGGCGCAGCACGCCGACCGCGCCGGTCGCCGCGGCGGTGGTCTCCGAACCCATCGAGGCGCCGACCAGGACGCCATGCGACCAGTCGCGCGCCTCGAACACGAGCGGCACCAGCGACGGACGCCGGCCGCCGAAGATGATCGCCGAGATCGGCACGCCTTGCGGATCCTCCGCGTGCGGCGACCAGCTCGGGCACTGGCGCGCCGATACCGTGAAACGCGAGTTGGGATGCGCGGCCGGGCCGTTGGCCGGGTCGTACGCACGCCCCTGCCAGTCGGTGGTGGGCTTGCCTTCGGGCAGCCCTTCCCACCACGGCTGGTTGTCGGCGGTGAGCGCGACATTGGTGAAGATCGTGTCGCGCTGGATCGTCGCGAGCGCGTTCGGGTTGGTCGTCGCGCTGGTTCCCGGCGCGACGCCGAAGAAACCCGCCTCGGGATTGATCGCGTAGAGGCGACCGTCGGCGCCTGGACGCATCCAGCAGATGTCGTCGCCGACCGTCCACACCTTCCAGCCGGCCTGGCGGTAGCTCGCCGGCGGGATCAGCATCGCGAGGTTGGTCTTGCCGCAGGCGGACGGGAACGCGGCCGCGACGTAGTGCGTTTCGCCGCGCGGGTTCTCGATGCCGACGATCAGCATGTGCTCGGCCAGCCAGCCTTCCTCGCGCGCCTGCCAGCTCGCGATGCGCAGCGCATGGCACTTCTTTCCGAGCAGCGCGTTGCCGCCGTAGCCTGACCCGTACGACTTGATCGTGAGCTCTTCGGGGAAATGCATGATGAAGCGCCGCTCCGGATCGAGTTCCCCGATCGAGTGCAGGCCCTTGACGAACGAACCCTCGCGTTCGATGCGCGCGAGCGCCGCGGCGCCCATGCGCGTCATGATGCGCATGTTCGCGACCACGTAGGGCGAGTCGGTGATCTCCACGCCGCAGCGCGACAGCGGGGAATCGATCGGGCCCATGCAATAGGGCACGACGTACAAGGTACGCCCCTGCATGCAGCCGTCGAACAGTGCATCGATTTTCGCGTGCGCTTCGGCCGGTGCCATCCAGTGGTTGTTCGGGCCCGCGTCGTCGCGTTCAGTCGTGCAGACCAGGGTCAGGTGCTCGACGCGCGCGACGTCGGCCGGGTGCGAACGGTGCAGGTGGCAGCCCGGATGCGTGGACGGGTTGAGCGGCAGCAGCGTGCCGTCGGCGACCATCGAGGTGGTCAGCGCCTCCGATTCGGCATCCGAGCCGTTGCACCAGTGGATCGAATCGGGGCGGGTGAGGCGGGCGACGTCTTCGACCCACCGGTTCAAGGCTTCTAGCTGACTGGGCATGGGAACGGCAGGCATCCGCGAATGCCCGCAGGAAATGAAGGATGAATCGACGTTAGCCGCGCCGGCAGGGCATTGCAAGGCGGGTTGCGGCAAACGGCCGCGCCGCTCCTGCGCGCGGCCGATCCGCTCGCTCGGGAGCGCCAAGGTTGCCGCATTCGGGGCCGGCGCATGCGGAATCGGCCATGTCGCGTTGCAGCAAATGCGATTTGCGGGTGTCAAGTGCCTGCGGGCACGTTTCGCGAAAAATAATTGCCCCCCATTAAGGTTTCATATAAGTTCGGTTACGGGCTGGTTGCGCGCCGGGGAGCTTCATGGCGCGCGCCCGCCTCCCTCCATGAATCGTGCCGGTGGCGATGCCGCCGGCGGGTCCGTCTTGCGGGTCGATTCCGCGCGCGGCGCTGTTCGTGGACGGGGGCTGGACGCCACGTTGCATCTGTGTCGACCGACATTCATTGGGAGAGGGGAAAAACTGATGAGCAACCCGACAGGTTCTTCGTATCGGAGAATGGGTTTCAAGCGGACTGCACTCGGCCTGGCGATCGGACTGTGCATCATGTCCGGCAGCGTCCATGGCCAGGCCGTGACCGGCAGCATCTACGGCAGCACCGGCGCCAACAGCGCCGTCGTGATCGAAAACCTCGATACCGGCGCGAAGACCGAAGTCACCGCCGACTCGAATGGACGCTTCAACGCCTCCTCGCTGCCGAACGGCCGCTACAAGGTCACCTCGAACGGCATGGAGCGCGACAACGTGCGCGTCGTCGCGGGACAGGGCGTCGACGTCGGCTTCACCAGCTCGGCCGATGAGACCGCGCTGTCGACGATCACGGTCACCGGGCAGGTCAACGCGATCGACGTGACCACGGTCGAGTCCAAGCTCACGCTGACCAAGGAATTCCTGCAGCAGGTGCCGGTCGCGCCGAACATCACGCAGATCGCGCTGCTCGCGCCCGGCGTGATCCAGGGTGACTCGCGCTACGGCAACGTGGCGGTGTTCACGGGTTCGTCGGCTTCGGAGAACGCGTACTACATCAACGGTTTCCCGGTCACGCAGTCGCTGACCCAGTTCGGCTACACGGAGCTCCCGTACAACTCGATCGACTCGATCCAGGTCTCGACCGGCAGCTACGGCGTCGAATACGGCCGCGCGACCGGCGGCGTCGTCAGCATCATCACGAGCACCGGCAGCAACGAGTGGAAGGCCGGTGGCCAGGTCCGCTACCGCCCGAGCTCGATGGCGGCGGGCGCCAAGGACATCTACTACGGGCCGAACGGTCGCGAAGGCCTCGAGTGGGGCAACGCCGGCCAGATCGCGCAGTACCAGGACGAGGGCATCGACGAGCGCTCCTACTCGGCGTACCTCAGCGGTCCGATCATCAAGGACCGCCTGTTCTTCTACGCCGCGGGCGAATTCATCCAGCAGAGCGACGGCCTCGTGCGCTTCCTCGCCTCGAGCGCGAACAACGTGAACACCTCGCGCGCCAGCGGTTGGCGCGAGTACGACTACGAGCTGCCTCGCTGGCTCGGCAAGGTCGACTGGTACATCACCGACAACCATCGTCTCGAAATCACCGGGCTGCAGGACCGCAGCCGCGAGGACGAGGACTACAACGGCTTCGATTACGCGACGTTCGAGGAAGACATCGGCGAGCCGGTTTCGGGCTACAAGCGCGATCGCAAGACGCGCACCTACATCGCGAACTACACCGGCAACCTGACCGACGACCTCACGATCTCGGCGATGTACGGCAAGTCCAAGACCGACTTCGCCGGCAGCCCGAAGGGCTACGACCCGAACTGCCCGGAGATCTCGGTGACCGCGGGCGCGGAAATCCCGGGTCTCAGCTACGGGACCTGCCAATTCTCGACCGCTCCGGGTTTCCTTGCCGGCCGTTACGACGAGAACAAGGCGTTCCGATTCGACGTCGAGTTCCGCGCCGGCGACCACACGTTCAAGGCCGGCTGGGACTCGACCAAGGCGAATTCGCTCGTCGGCTCCGCCAACTACAACATCAACTACCCGGGTGCGCTCGGTGAGTCGTACGCCGGCGGCTACCGCTGGACCTACTACCGCGCGGACGATCCGAACGAGGCGATCTACGAGCCGCAGGGCGTCGGGTCACCGGCATCCGCGGGCGGCTACGGTGCCGAGGGCTACTACGTGATCCGCAACATCGGCCTCAACGTGTCGCGTCCGCACGTCGAGCAGACCGCGCAGTACATCAAGGACTCGTGGCAGATCAGCGACAACGTGCTGCTCGAACTCGGCGTGCGCAACGAGCAGTTCGAGAACTTCTCGAGCGACGGCACCGCGTTCATCGATTTCAACAAGCAGCTCGCGCCGCGCTTCGGCGCGATCTGGGACGTGAACGGCGATTCGACGCTCAAGGTCTACGGCAGCCTCGGCCGCTACCACCTCGCGCTGCCGAACAACGTCGCGCGTCGCGGCGTCGATGGCGCGACGAACACGTCGGAAGCGTTCGTGTACTCGGGCATCGACCCGGTCACGGGTGCGCCGACGGGCCTGATCGCGCTCGGTCCGGTGTACTCGCCGAACAACGAGTTCGGCCAGAGCCGCGACGGTCGCAGCTTCGCCCCGACGAGCCTGAAGTCGCATTTCCAGGACACGCTCGTGCTCGGTGCGGAGAAGGTGCTCGACTTCGCGGACACCTCGTTCAACAGCGGCGCGAAGCTGACCTTCTCGCGACTCGGCAGCGCGATCGACGACTTCTGCGATGCGCGTCCGGTGCTCGAATGGGCGCAGCAGCATCCGGAATACACGGCCGAGCAGATCGCCGGCGCGGCCGACTTCTTCGGGCACTGCGTGCTGATCAACCCGGGCGAGGCCAACACCTACGAGTACGACATCGACGGTGACGGCCAGTACGACACGATCCACCTGACCCGCGACATGCTGAAGTTCCCGAAGCTCAAGCGTGACTACCTTGCGCTCGACTTCTTCCTCGAGCGGCCGTTCGACGGCACCTGGTACGCGCGCGTCGACTATGTCTGGTCGAAGCTCAAGGGCAACCTCGAGGGACAGCTGAATTCGGACATCGGCCAGATCGACGTGTCGACCACGCTCGCGGGCGACTACTGGGAACTGGCGACCAACTCGAGCGGCTACCTGCCGAACGATCGTCGCCACCAGTTGAAGCTCAACGGCTATTGGCAGTTCCTGCCGGAGTTCGGCGTCGGCGGCGTCTTCAGCTACGCATCCGGTCGTCCGATGAACTGCCGCGGCGCGTTCCCGAACATCGATCCGGACAGCCCGAACTACGGTTCGTACCACTTCTTCTGCGACGGCGTCGCGGTTCCGCGCGGTACTTACGGGCGCCTGCCGCCCCACGTGCGGCTGGACCTGAGCTTCCGCTACCGCCCGCAGTGGCAGGAAGGCCTCGAGTTCGGATTCAACGTGTACAACGTGGCGAATCGCCAGTCGGTCGCGAACGTGAACGAGCTCTACAACCAGGGCCAGAGCGCGACCACGCTCAATGCGAACTGGCTGCGCGTCCAGAGCTACACCGCGCCGCGCTATGCGGAGTTCGTGATTCGCTACGACTGGGGTTCGGCCAAGTAATGTCGGCCGGATAGCCGAGTGCATGCAGGAAGCGGCGGTGCGCATGCACCGCCGCGACCTCGGCCCGGACCGATCCTCGAAACAACAAGGACGCCCAGCCGCCGCGAGATGCGGTCGCAGGGACCTTGCACTCCGCCCCCTCGGCAGGAATGCACGTCCGGAACGCCACTCCAACGTCTCTGAGCCCGGTCGGAAGCCGGGCTATTTTTTTGACCTGCGAAAGCACGCGTCGATGTCCGCCAGGCCGGGTCACGACAGGTGCGCGGTCCGCGCACGCCGAGTGACCAGGCAAGTCGCCCGTGCTCGACGGACGCGCGGTGGAATCCCCGGCCGAGCGCGAGGGTCGGATCGAGCGCTCGGCCTTCGGCGGGCCGCGCGCCGCGTGCCTGGCGTGTCGTGCATCGAGCCTTGCGCAAGATCCAGGCAGATGGCAGGACTCGCCGCTGCGCCTGCATTTCCGCAGTGCCTTCTGGTCGGGCCCTTGTTCGTCCTTGGGCGTCCTTCCGCGCTTGTGTGCCAACCGCGGCTCAGCGCGGAATCAGGATCTCGATGAAATCCCTGATGTAGGCCTCGAACTCGTCGTGGCTCATGCGCGGCTGCCCGACCTGTGCGAGCTGGATGAAACCCACATAGGCGGAGTAGGCAAGGCGCGCGCGATTCGCCGCGGTCACCGGATCGAATCCCGCTTGCCGGAATGCGTCGGTCACGAATTCGATGCGCCGCTGCGAGACGCGCTCGACCAGCGGTCCGATCAAGGGCTGGTCCAGCGCCTTGAACAGCGCCGCGAACACCGCGTGCGACTGATGCTTGTGGCTGACCTGGCGCACCAGTTCGCGCACGCGTTCGCGCGGATCGGAGACCGCTTCGATCGGCGCGATCACGTGCTCTTCATCGTTGCGTTCCCAGCGATCGATCGCGGCCTGGATCAGCGCCTCGCGCGTCGGGAAATGCCAGTAGAAGCTGCCCTTGGTCACGCCGAGTCGCCGCGCGAGTGGCTCGACCGCGACGGCCGCGAGGCCGCTCTCGGCGAGCACGTCGAGTGCGGCCTGTTCCCAGTCCGCGGCCGACAGCCGGTTGCGTTGATCGAGCTTCGCGCGCGGCGACGGTGCGTTGATGGGCTCCATCCGCCAAGTGTGCATGAGCGCTCGCGAAGCGCAAAGCGCCGGAAGTCATCCCGCGGCCGTTTTCCGAACAAAAACAACCGCGTAATTTCTGAACGCCCGCGTATTGACTTGCTCGGGCAGCGATACCATACTTGAGCGTATGGTAAGCCGAAGGCGGCTTCCACGCCTATCCGGAGACTTCGATGATGGCCCTGATTCCGTTCCTTGCCGGCGTAGTCGTTTCGCTCGTCGCGGCCTACCTGCGCGTGCGCCTGCTGCCGTGGACGCTTGCGACTGCGGCGGCGATCATCGTCGCCGGCGTGCTCGCCCGTGCACCTGTCCTCGCGGTCGCCCTGCCGCTGGTCGTGTTCGCCGCGATCGCGATTCCGCTCAACCTGCCCGAATTCCGGCGCCGCAAGCTCAGCGCGCCGCTGCTTGCGCTGTTCCGCAAGGCCTTGCCGCAGCTGTCGGCGACCGAACAGGTCGCGCTCGACGCCGGCACCGTCGGGTTCGAAGGCGAGTTGTTCAGCGGCAAGCCCGACTGGTCGAAACTGCTCGCGCAGCCGAAGCCGGAACTCTCGGTGGAGGAGCAGGCGTTCCTCGATGGACCCGTCGAGGAACTCTGCGCGATGGCCAACGATTGGCAGATCACGCACGAGCTTGCGGACCTGCCGCCGGAGATCTGGGATTACCTCAAGAAGCATCGCTTCTTCGGCATGATCATCCCGAAGAAGTACGGCGGGCTCGAGTTCTCCGCGCTCGCGCAGGCCGCCGTGCTGCAGAAGCTCATGGGCGTGTCCGGTTCGCTCGCAGTGACCGTCGGCGTTCCCAACTCGCTCGGTCCGGGCGAACTGCTGCTGCACTACGGCACCGACGAGCAGCGCGACTACTACCTGCCGCGCCTCGCCGACGGCCGCGAGATCCCGTGTTTCGCGCTGACCGGCCCGTACGCGGGTTCGGACGCCACCTCGATTCCCGACTACGGCATCGTCTGCAAGGGCGAATGGAACGGCGCCAACGTGGTCGGCGTGCGACTGACGTTCGACAAGCGCTACATCACGCTGGCGCCGATCGCGACGCTGTTCGGGCTCGCGTTCCGCATGCACGACCCCGACCACCTGCTGGGCGACGTCGACGATCTCGGCATCACGCTCGCGCTGCTGCCGCACGACACCAGGGGGCTCGAGTTCGGTCGTCGGCATTTCCCGCTCAACGCGGCGTTCCACAACGGACCGGTGCGCGGCAAGGACGTGTTCGTTCCGCTCTCGCAGTTGATCGGCGGCGCCGACATGGCGGGGCAGGGCTGGCGCATGCTGGTCGAGTGCCTCTCGGTCGGGCGCGGCATCACGCTGCCGTCGAACGCGGCCGGCGGCGTCAAGGCCGGCGCGATCGCGTCCGGCGCGTACGCGCGCATCCGCAAGCAATTCGGCATCGCGATCGGCCGCTTCGAAGGCGTGGAAGAGGCGCTCGCGCGCATCGGCGGGCATGCCTACGCGATCAGCGCGCTCGCGCGCGCGAGCGCGGCCGCTGTCGACCGCGGCGAGAAGCCCGCGGTGCCGTCGGCCATCGCCAAGTACCACACGACCGAACTCGGCCGCGAGGTCGCCAAGGACGTGATGGACGTGCACGGCGGCAAGGCAGTGCAGCTCGGCCCGAACAACTACGCCGGACGTGCATGGCAGACCGCGCCGATCGCGATCACCGTCGAAGGCGCGAACATCATGACGCGCAGCCTCATGATCTTCGGACAGGGCGCCATCCGCTGCCATCCGTGGGTGCTCAAGGAGATGGAAGCGGTCAAGCTCGGCGACTACCGCGCCTCGTTGAAGGCATTCGACGCGGCGCTGTTCGGCCACATCGGCTTCGCGATCTCGAACGCCGTGCGCAGCCTCGTGCTCGGGCTCACGTTCGCGCGCATCGGACGCGTGCCCGGTGATGCCTACGCGCGTCGCTACTATCGCAAGCTCAACCGCTACGCGGCCGCGCTCGCGCTGGTTGCCGACACCTCGATGCTGGTGCTCGGCGGCAAGCTCAAGTTCAAGGAGAAGATCTCGGCGCGGCTCGGCGACGTGCTCTCGAACCTCTACATCGCGAGCGCGATGCTCAAGCGCTACGAGGACCAGGGCCGCCCGGTCGCGGACCGGCCACTGCTCGCGTGGGCGTTCCATGATTGCGTCCACCGCATGCAGGGCGCGCTCGACGGCGTGCTGCGCAACTTCCCGGTGCGCCCGGTCGCGTGGGTGCTGCGTGCACTCGTGTTCCCGTTCGGTCGGCGCGAAGTGCCGCCTTCGGACCGCCTCGGCCACCGCGTCGCGGCGATCCTGTGCGCACCGAACGAGGCGCGCACGCGCCTCGGCGAGTGGGTCTACCTGACGCCGAGTGCGAACAACCCGATCGGCCGCATGGACGCGCTGCTTCCCGACGTGATCGCGGCCGAGCCGGTCGAGCGCAAGCTGCTGAAGGCGATGAAGTCGGGTGAGCTCGCAGGCTACGACTACGACGCGCAGCTTGCCGACGCCGTGGCGAAGGGCATCCTGAGCGCGGCCGAGCGCGATCTGCTCGCGCGCGTGCGGGCAGCGAGTTTCGAGTTCATCTCGGTCGACGATTTCGATCCGGCCGAACTGGCCGCGAACCGGCGCAACAAGCCCTCCTCGCTGCGTTCGGTGGCCTGACCCTGGCCAGCGCCGCGCTCGCCCTGTTCCAGCGGTTCGGCGCCACCGCGCCGGGCCGCTGGCTCGTGTCGCGGCTGGTCTGCCTGCGCGCGCCGTACTTCGCATCGATCGCGCCGCGGATCGAGCGGCTCGAACCCGGCCTGTGCATCGTCGCGATCCGCGATCGCCGCGCGGTGCGCAACCACATCGGCACCGTGCATGCGATCGCGCTCTGCAACATGGCCGAACTCGCGGGCGGCCTCGCGACCGATGCTGCGACGCCACCGACGATGCGCTGGATTCCGAAGGGCATGAACGTGCGCTACCTGCGCAAGGCGAGCGGCCCGATGACCGCGACCGCACGCATCGAACCCCTGTTCGACCGCGTCGATGCGCACGAGGCGCACGCTCGGGTCGGGATCACCGACGCCGCGGGTGACACGGTGTTCGAGGCCGACATCGCAATGTGGGTCTCGCCGCGCAAGCCGTGACCCGCCAGCCGCAGGTGCGCCCTGCAAATCCCGCCACGTAGGAGCCCACCCTGTGGGCGATCCGCGCAGGAAACCGATTGCGCGACGGCATTCGGATTGGCGCGCATCGCGCACAGGGTGCGCTCCTGCACGAACCCGCGATTGCCGGAGCCCACCCTGTGGGCGATCCGCGCAGGAAACCGATTGCGCGACGGCATTCGG
>DAIOWG010000031.1:0-15812 GCA_036758645.1 Dokdonella sp.
ATAGGTGCGGCGCTGCTCGTCGGTGCTGTTCCACGACTGCTGGTAGCGCGTCGAGGCGATCACGCCGAGTCGCACCTCGTCGGCGAGCTCGAAGCCGTTGCCGACGCCGATCGAGAGCCCGGTGTCCGGACCGATGCTGCGCTCGTCGATGCCGTGGCCCGGTGCCGCGAGGCCGCGTCCGTAGGCCTGCAGCTCGTCCGGCGTCGCGCCATTCGGGTTCGATGGCGATTGCGGGCGCAGGAAGCGCCCGCCCGAGATCGCGTTCGCGAGGCCCGCGGGCATCTCGCGCGCGCCGTCGTCGCGCCCGGTCCAGTCGCTGCCACCCCCGTCGTAGCGCAGGCCGTCCTCGAACGTGGTGCCGGAGGATCCGCCGAGCGTGCCTTTGGCGCGGAAGAAGAACCGGGTCGGCACCTCGCGCGTGCGCAGCACCACGCTGCCGCCGCCGAACTCGCCCGGAAGACCGGGCCCGTAGGACTTCTGCACGATCACGCCGTCGAGCAACTCGGTCGGGAACAGGTCGAGCGGGACGACGCGCCGGGTGTAATCCGGGCTCGGGATCGGCGCGCCGTTCAGGAGCACGTTCGAATAGCGCTCGCCGAGGCCACGCACATAGATGTACTTGCCATCGACCACGGTGAGTCCGGTCACGCGCTTGAGCGTCGCCGCGACGTCGGAGTCGCCGGTCCGCGCGATCTGCTCGGCGCCGAGCGCCTCGGTCACGTTGGTGGCCATGCGCCGCTCGTCCAGATAGAGCGTGCGGTCGCCGGTCTGGTAGGTGCCCTGCACGGTCACGCCGGACAGCTCGCTGACCTCGGCATCGGTCGGCGGCGCGCCCGCGCGCGAGGGATCGGCCGCGATCGGCGCGTCGTCCGGCAACGGCGCCGCGGGGATCGGTGCATCGTCCGGCAGCGGGGCGGCCGGAATCGGCTCGTCCTCGACCGGCGGCGCATCCGCGCGAGCGGGTTCGGGGGTGAACGCGAGGGAGCACGCGATCGCAAGACTCAGGACGGTGACACGCAGGTCGGCACTTCGCACGGGATCGATCCATTCGGAAAACGGCTTCCCCTTGCGGGAAACCGCGGATCGTGGCGCCACTTGTTTACGGGATCGTGACGGCCGCTTCGCGCCCGCCTCGGCGACGTGCCCATGCAGGCCCTACAATAGGCTGCTTTGCAGTCGGCGCAGCCCACGTGAAACATTCATTGCAGACTCTGGTCAACGCCGCGATCGGCGCGCTGCGCGCGGACGGCACCCTGCCACCCGGCGATGCGCCCGCATTCGTGATCGAGCGCGCGAAGAACCGCGAGCATGGCGATTTCGCGACGAATGCGGCGCTGCTGCTCGCCAGGTCCGCGGGTCGCAAGCCGCGCGAGGTCGCTTCCGCGCTGGTCGCCGCGCTGCCTGCGCACGCCTCGATTGCTCGCGTGGAGATCGCCGGGCCCGGTTTCATCAATTTCTTCCTCGCGCCGGCCGCCTGGCACGCGCTCGTGCGCGAAGCGCTCGAGCACGGCGCCTGCTTCGGTCGCGGGCAATCCGGCGCGGGCCGCACCGCGGGCGTCGAGTTCGTCTCAGCCAACCCGACCGGGCCGCTGCACGTCGGCCACGGGCGCGCCGCCGCGATCGGCGACTGCATCGCACGCGTGCTCGATGCAAACGGCTGGCACGTCGCGCGCGAGTTCTACTACAACGACGCGGGCGCGCAGATCGACAACCTCGCGCTCTCGGTGCAGGCGCGAGCGCTCGGGCGCGGCCCCGACGACGAGGGCTGGCCCGCCGATGGCTATAGGGGCGACTACATCAAGGACGTCGCTCGCGCCTACCTCGACGGCGCCAGCGTCGAAGTCGACGGACAGCTCGTCGTCGCTTCGCGCGAACCGGCCGACCTCGACGCGGTGCGCCGCTTCTCGGTCGCGTGGCTGCGGCGCGAGCAGAACGCGGATCTCGCCGCGTTCGGCGTCGCGTTCGATGTGTATTTCCTCGAAAGCTCGCTGTATGCCGACGGCAAGGTCGAGGAGACCGTGCGCGAACTCGTCGCCCACGGGCACACCTACGAGGACGGTGGCGCGCTGTGGCTGCGCACGACCGATTTCGGCGACGACAAGGACCGCGTGATGCGCAAGTCCGACGGCACGTTCACCTATTTCGTGCCCGACATCGCCTATCACCGCAGCAAGTGGCTGCGCGGCTACGAGCGCGCGATCACCGAACTCGGCTCGGACCACCACGGTTCGCTCGCGCGCGTGAAGGCCGGCCTGCAGGCACTCGACTGCGGCATCCCGCGCGGCTGGCCCGAGTACGTGCTGCACCAGATGGTCACCGTGATGCGCGGCGGCGAGGAAGTGAAGCTCAGCAAGCGCGCCGGCAGCTACGTGACGCTGCGCGACCTCATCGACGAGGTCGGGCGCGACGCGACGCGCTGGTTCCTGGTCGCGCGCAAGTCCGATTCGCAGCTCGTGTTCGACATCGACCTGGCGCGCGCGCAGACCAACGACAATCCGGTCTACTACGTGCAGTACGCGCATGCGCGCGTCGCGAGCGTGATGCGCCAGCTCGGCGAACGCGACCTGTCGTGGGACCGCGAGAACGGCCTCGCGCATCTCGCGCGCCTCGACGGCGAGGCCGAGCAACTCGTGATGCAGGAACTCTCGCGCTACGCCGAAGTGGTCGAGGCCGCGGGAGAGAACCTCGAGCCCCACCTGGTCGCGACCTGGCTGCGCGAACTCGCGGCCGCGTTCCATGGCTGGTACAACACCAGCCAGTTCATCGTGGACGACGTGGATCTGCGCGATGCACGGCTCGCGCTCGCCGCGGCCGTGCGCCAGGCACTCGCGAACGGACTCGGATTGCTGGGCGTTGGTGCCCCGGAGAGCATGTGATGGCAGCGAAGAAGGGACGCCAGGCGACGCGCGGCGGAAATGGCGGCAAGCCGGCCTGGATGTGGATCCTGGTCGGCATGCTCGCGGGCGTCGGCCTGATGCTGCTCGTGCTCGGCAAGGACTGGGCGCCATTGCTGCGCAAGAAGGGGTTGCCGCAACCCAATCCGCAGGCGACCGCGCCGAAGGAAAGCGAACCGCCGGTGGCCGAGGCCAAGCCGCGCAAGAACTACGATTTCTACCAGGTGCTGCCCGAGGCCGAGGTCGTGATTCCCGACGCCGAGCTCACGGCCAAGGCGCGCGCCGAGCAGCAGGCGGTCGCCAATCCCGCGGCGGTTCCGCCCGGAGGGGCGTCGACCGGCGCGGATGCGCCGCGCTACGTGCTTCAGGCGGGCTCGTATCCGGACCCGCGCGCGGCCGACGAAGCCAAGGCGCGACTCGCGCTGTCGGGATTCAGCGCGCACATCCAGCCGGTCACGATCAATGGCAAGACCTGGCACCGCGTGCGCGTCGGCCCGTATGCGACCGCGAGCGAACTCGAAGCCGCCAAGCGCTCGCTCGCCGACAACGGCATCAAGGCCATCGCGCTGAAGGAAACCGGTCCGTAGGGTGGGACGCAGCGCCGTAGGCGCGAGTCCCACCGCCAGGCAATCCGTAGGGTGGGACGCAGCGCCAAAGGCGCGAGTTCCACCGCCAGCGTCTGCGCCAATCCGGCTGCCCGTAGGCTGGACGCGCGCAGCGCGGCCGGCGCTTTCAGTGCGGCGAAATGCGCAAGAGCGCCGGCCGGCCGTCGGCCGTCCAGCCTACGGTGTCTCGAAGCCGTCGCGAAAGATCACGTCGACGATCACGGAATGGAACCGGTAGACCGTATCGTTCGCGGTGTGCACGACGTAGAGGTTCCCGGCCTCGTCTTCGCCGAAGCCCGAGTAGGTGCCGTAGCCGTTCGTGTCGTCGCGCCACGTCGCGTGGGACCATACGCCGTCGCCATCGGGCTGTGCGAAGAAGATTTCGCTCGAGCAGGAATCGGCGAACACGTACATGCCACGCAACGGCGTGATCGGGCCACGGTACCGGTAGCCGCCGGTCACCGCGCAGCGGCCACCCGCGGTCGCGTACTCGATCAGCGGCAAGGTGTTGGCCGGGAGCGGATCGGCGCAGACATTGGAGCTGTTGAAGCGCAGCGAGCCTTCCATGCAGTGCCAGCCGTAGAACAGCGGATCGAGCGATGCCGCCGCGCGGAAGTCGATTTCCTCGCGCTGGCCCTGGCCGACGTCGCCGATCCAGAGGTCACCGGTTTCGCGGTCGAAGCTCCAGCGCCACGGATTGCGGAAACCGTGCAGGAGGATCTCGTCGCAGGTCTGGTTGGTCGCAAGGTGCGGATTGTCGGGCGGAATCGCGTACTCGGCGGGCGCGCCGGTGGTCGCGCCGCACATCTCGGGCGTGGCCGCAGCACCGCGCGAATCGACGTCGATGCGCAGCATCTTGCCGCGCAGGAAATACCGCACGGGTGCATCACCGCCGCAATTGGCCGGATTGCCGTCCGCCGGCTTCTTCCACAGGCACTCTGCGAAGCCGTTGGTGCCGTTCTGCTGGCCCGCGTCGCCCGAGGACATGTACAGGTATCCATCGGGACCGAAGTGGATGTCGCCGCCGTTGTGATACGAAGTCGGGGTGTCGGCGATGCGCAGGACGGTCGTGCCGACGGGATTCGCGACGTCCGGGTCGGTGGCCGACACCGTGTAGCGTTCGAGTACTTCGTCGGGTCCGCCACCGAGGCAGCCACCGTCCGCGGCACACCCCGTCGGGCGCATCGAGACCACATAGAACTCGTCGTTGTGCGGCTCGCCCGCGAGCCCGTAGTTCGGATGGAACGCGAGTCCGAGCAGGCCGCTGGTGCCGCCGTTGCCCGGGAACGTGACGGGTACGGTGAGGAATGGCGTGGGCAGCAGCACGCCGTCCCTGATCACGCGGATCGTTCCGGCCTGGCTGATCACGAACAGCCGACCGCTGCCGTCGCGCGGCGCACGCACGCCGATCGGCGCATTGACCTGGTTCGTGACGAGTTGCAACGTGAGGTCGGCCGGCACGCTCTGCGCGGGCAGCATGCCGCTTGCGGCCAGGCTCGCCAGTGCGCACAGGTTCCGAAGGCACGCACCCGCGATGCGGCCATGTCGTCGCAGCTCGCGCATGCGTCTCCCTCGGTGCACGGACGGCGGCGCGAGTGCCGCCGTCCCTCGCGGATGGATCAGTTGCCGTCGAAGCCGTCGGCAAAGATCAGGTCGGCGAACACGAAGGTCGCACTGACCGTGCAGTCGGCGGTGATCGGGCCGGTCGTGTAGACATTGGCCGCGAGGCTTCCGCCGCAACCGCTGACCGCGTCGATGGTGTAGCCCGCATCGGGCAGCACGGTGAACGCGATCGTTCCGCCTTCCGCCACCTCCTGCGGCGTTGCCGGCGTCAGTGCACCGCCGGGCCCGGCATTCGGCGTCACCGTGTAGGTCGGCAGCGCATCGAAGTTCGCGGTCACCGTGCAATCGGCAGTGACCGGTGCGGTCGTGTACACGTCGCCGACCAGGCTGCCGCCGCAGCCGGTGACGGTGCCGATCTCGAAGCCCGCGTCGGGCGTCAGCGTGAACGCGATCGTGTCACCGTCATCGACGGTCTGCGGTCCCGAGGGGGATATCGAGCCGCCCGGACCGGCGGTGGGCGTCACCACCCAGGTGAGGCCGGTTTCGGCCGATGCGAAGCGGAACACCGGGCCACCGCCGTCGGTCACGTAGAGATGGCCCGCCTCGTCCTCGCCGAACGCGTAGGTCGACATCGCGGGCGTGCCTGCCAGCGTCTGCCACGACCAGGTCGATGCGCCGGGATCGGGATCGTCAGCGACGTAGATGTCGCCCGTGCAGTAGTCGCTGAACACGTACTGCCCGCGCAGCGGAATGATCGGACCGCGGTACATGTAGCCGCCGGTGATCGCGCACGCGAACGGACTGGTCTGGTGGGCGAGTTCGATCTTCGGCCGCACGCTGCCGGCAGGCCCCGGGCAGCCGAGCGCATTGCCCGGGAACGTGTGCAGCCCCTCGCACTGGTTCCACTGGAAGTTCTGCCCCGGGCTGCCGGCGGCCTGGAAACTGATTTCCTCGTAGCGCCCCTGGCCGACGTCGCCGATCAGCATGTCGCCGGTGAGCCGGTCGAAACTGAAGCGGAACGGGTTGCGGAAGCCCCAGTTGAAGATCTCGGCGCACTCTTCCGGATACGCGCTCGCGTTCCAGAAAGGATTGTCCTGCGGGATCGCGTACGGCGCCGGCTGGCCCGCAGCGACGCCACAGAGGTTCGATGCGGAGGCCGTCGTGTTGTGCACGTCGAGCCGCACGATCGTGCCGAGCAACCAGTACGTCGGACCCGAACCGGTCGTCGTGCGACAACTGGCGGGATTGTTGTCGGCCTTCTTGCGCGCGGTGCATTGCGCGAACCCGTTCGGGTCGTTCTGCACGCCGCCGTCGCCGATCGACCAGTAGATGTAGCCGTCCGGACCGAAGTGGAGGTCGCCGCCGTTGTGGTTGCCCGCGATGTCGGGCGTGCGCAGGATCACCTGCCCGGTCGGGTTGGCGACATCCGGATTGGCCGACACCGTGTAGCGCGCGAGCACGTGGTCGGGCGACGAGCCGATGCGCGGATCGCTCCCGGGTGCGCTGTAGCTCACGTAGAACTCGCCGTTGTCGGCGAAATCGGGGTCGAAGGCGAGCCCGAGGATGCCCTGCTCGCTGCTGCAGCTCGCATTGATGGTCAGGAACGGCGTCGGCAGCAGCACGCCGTTCTTGACGATGCGGATGCCGCTGCAGCGCTCGACCACGAACACGCGGTCGCTGCCATCGCCGGCATGCGTGACCGCGATCGGCTGGTTGAACGAGGTCGATGTGTTGGGCCAGCGCTCGAGGTGCAGGTCGGCCGGCACGATGCCGCCGGCGAGCGCCGACGCGGGCGCGAGCAATGCTGCAAGAAGTCCTGCGGTCCAGCCGTACCTTCGCATTTGCCGTGCTCCCGTGCGGTGATCGGCGCGTTCTAGCACGCGCAGAGTGTAAAAGGATGGAAAACCCGAACCCCGATTGTGCACCGCGTGATGGCGTGCACAAATGAACGTGCGCAAAACGCGGATCGCCTAGCCGACCCGCTTGAGCCGGATCAGCGCCGAGATGTCCTCGTCGCCATGGCCCTCCGCCATGAGCCGCGCATAGTCGCCCAGCGATTTCTCGATCACCGAGCGATCGGTCCCGGCCGCAACCGCGAGGCCGCGCACGATCGCGAGGTCCTTGTGCAGCAGCGCGAGCTTGAACCCGACCGAGAACTCGTTGCGCAACATCGTGGCACCGCGCTTGTCGAGGAACCAGTTGCCGGCCGCGCCGGCCGCCAGGGTCGGCAGCAGGCGCTCCGGATCGAGCCCGAGCCGTTCCGACAACGCGAGCCCCTCGCAGACGGCCTGCGCGATGCCCGCGACGAGCACCTGGTTCACGGCCTTGGTGTCCTGGCCCGCGCCGATCGGGCCCATGTGACTGACCTTCGCGGCGTAGCAATCGAGCACCGGGCGCACCTGCAGCAGCGCGCCCTCGGCCCCGCCCACCATCACCGAAAGCTTGCCGCTGCGCGCCCCTTCGACACCGCCCGAGACCGGCGCATCGAGGAAGCCGCATCCGCTCGCGGCGAGCGATGCATGCGCGGCGCGCGCGGTCACCGACGATACCGTCGAGTGATCCACGACGACGAGGCCCGGGCGCGCGACCGCGGCGATCGCCGTGGCGAGTTCGAGCACGTCGGCATCGGCCGATACGCACAGCGCGACCACGTCGCAGGCCGCGACGAGATCGGCGAGCGCCGCGGGCGCCGCCACGCCGAGCTCGCGCGCGAGCCCGGCCGCCTTTGCCTGCGTGCGGTTCCAGACCGCCGCCAGCAGGCTTGCGCGTGCGACGTGCCCGGCCATCGGCCCTCCCATCGCGCCGAGGCCCACGAAACCGACCCTGGGTTTGTTCATCGAGACTCCGGCAACCAAGACGTGGAAGATCGAGACATCGAGCACACCGAGCACACGGATGAGACGTGCTGCAGCAGCGTCGGGCTGATTCGCTCGCATGCGCGTGCCACCGCATGGGTTGCATCCGCTCGGACTGCGCGTGCTCGGCGCGCTCCGTGCTTCAAGCCGTTCGCTGCTTAATCGAATTGCGCCTCGGCGAGCTACTCGGCCAGGTAGGTGTAACCGGTCAGTCCCTGCTCGAGCGCGTTCTCAAGGCGCGCCGCTTCGGCTGCGTCGACGCCGGCCGCCGCGATCTTGTCGCGATAGGACGCGCGCAGCTTCGCGAGGTCGTATCCGACATAGTCGAGCATGAGGTCGGTGCTGTCGCCGCGCCGCCGATCGGTGATCGCATAGCCGTCGCCGTCGAGCTTCACGTTGATCGCGTCGGTGTCGCCGAACAGGTTGTGGATGTCGCCGAGCGTCTCCTGGTAGGCGCCGACCATGAACAGGCCAAGGCGGTAGTGGTCGCCAGGCTGCACCGAGTGCAGCGGAACGCTCACGTCGACCCCGTCGGCCTCGACGTAGAGGTCGATGCGGCCGTCCGAGTCGCAGGTGAGGTCGGCGACCACGCCGCGCCGATCGGGGACGCGATCCAGTCGCGTGATCGGCACGATCGGAAACACCTGGTCGATCGCCCACACGTCGGGCGCCGACTCGAACACCGAGAAGTTCACGAAGTACTTGTCGACGAGGGTCTGGTTGAGCTCGTCGAGCACCTGGCGGTGCGCGCGTTCGTCGGGCTTGAGCCGCGCGCGCACCGCGTTGACGATCGCGTAATAGAGGTCGTCGAGGCGTGCGCGGTCCTCCAGCGAGAGCTGGCCGAGCGAATACAGCGAATAGCCTTCCGCGAGCGTGTACTGCGCCTCGTGGTAGAGCTCGGTCGGCGGCGAGCGGTCGATCTCGGCATGCGCTTCGCGCAGGCGGCGCAACACCGCCGGTTCATCCTCGCGCGGTTCCGGCACCGCGCCGGTCGGCGATTGTTCGACCTCGCTCACGTTGACGACGAGCACCGCGTGGTGCGCGGTCAGCGCGCGACCGGACTCGGTCAGCACGTGCGGCGCGGCCAGCCCGTTCGCGGCGCAGGCCTCGGCGAGCGCGCCGACCACGGCCGAGGCGTACTCGTCGAGCCCGTAGTTGATCGAGCAGTCCGAACGCGAGCGCGTGCCTTCGTAGTCGACGCCGAGGCCGCCGCCGACGTCCATGTGCGTGATCGGCAGGCCCATGCGCGACAACTCGACGAAGTAGCGCACCGCCTCGCGCATGCCGTTCGCGATGTCGCGCACGTTCGACATCTGCGAACCCATGTGGAAGTGCAGCAGCCTGAGCGCATGCGAGAGCCCGGCCGCCTCGAGTTCCTCGAGCAGCGTCAGCAGCTGGCGCGGGGTGAGGCCGAACTTCGCCTTGTCGCCGCCGGAGTTCTGCCACTTGCCCGCGCCGAGGCTCTTGAGGCGCATGCGCACGCCGAGCAGCGGATCGACGCCGAGCGCGGCCGACTCCTCGATCACGTGGCGCAGTTCCGACGGCTTCTCGATCACGATGAACACGTCGAGCCCGAGCTTGCGCCCGATCAGCGCGAGCCGGATGTACTCGCGATCCTTGTAGCCGTTGCAGATCACGGTACTGCCGCGGCGCGCGAGAGCGAGCACGGCCATCAGCTCGGGCTTGGATCCAGCCTCGAGACCGAAGCCTTCGCCCGCGGTCGCCGCGAGCTCACCGGCGACGTTCCTCTGCTGGTTGACCTTGATCGGATACACGAGCGTGTAGCCGCCGTCGTAGTCCCAGTCCGCCATCGCCTTCGCGAACGCGCGCTGCAGGCGCGCGCGGCGGTCATGCAGGATGTCGGCGAAGCGCACCAGCAGCGGCAGGCGCGAACCCTGCGCGCATGCGGCATCGACGATCGCCGGCAGCGACAGCGCGGCACCGTCGTCGCGCCGCGGACGCACCAGCAGCGCGCCGTCCGCCCCGACGTCGAAATAGCCTTCGCTCCAGTGCGGAATCGCCCACGCGTGGCGCGCGTCGTCCACGGTCCAGCGCTGCTCGCTCACCTTGCGTGCTCCCGTCGAGGCATGAACGGCATAGTGTAGCGAGCGCAACGCGCCGCGTATCGCGGCGCTGCGCGGACCGGCTACAATCGCGCCCCCGCGCCGCACGCGCACCCCGACCCTCCGCAGGAAGCACGCGATGTCCGCCCCCGACCAGCCCGAGAACGCGCAGACCTGGTTCACCGAGCAGCACGGCCGTTCCGGATCCTCGTTCGGCTTGCGCGTCACGCAGCGGCTTCACGCGGAACAGACGCCGTTCCAGTCGATCGAGATCTACGACACGACCGACTGGGGCAAGCTGATGGTGATCGACGGCTGCACGATGGTGTCCACGCGCGACAACTTCCTCTACCACGAGATGATGTCGCACCCGGCGCTGTTCACGCATGCGCGCGCCAAGCGCGTGGTGATCATCGGCGGCGGCGACTGCGGCACGCTGCGCGAGGTGCTCAAGCACGAGGAAGTCGAGCATGCGGTGCAGGTGGAGATCGACGAGCGCGTGACGCGCCTCGCCGAGCAGTACTTCCCGGAGCTGTGCGAATCGAACAACGATCCGCGCGCCGAGTTGCTGTTCATCGACGGCATCAAGTACATGGCCGAGTGCGATCCGGAGTCGATCGACCTCGTGATCGTCGACTCGACCGATCCGGTAGGGCCGGCCGAGGGCCTGTTCAACGCCGCGTTCTACCAGAGCTGCCAGCGCGCGCTGCGCCCGAGCGGCATCCTCGTGCAGCAGAGCGAGTCGCCGCTGGTGCACCTGGACCTGATCAAGTCGATGCGCAGCGCCATGCGCGTGGCCGACTTCCAGTCGGTGCGGACGCTGACGTTCCCGCAGCCGATCTATCCGACCGGCTGGTGGAGCTGCACGATGGCGCGCAAGGGTGCGGACCTGTCCGGTTTCCGCGAGCGCGGCGCGGCGACGCGCCAGTTCCATACCCGCTACTACAACGCCGAGATGCACAAGGCGGCGCTCGCGATGCCCGAATTCATGCGCGACGCACTCGGCGACTGACGTCGCGCGTCTACTCGGTTCCGCGCCGGCGCGGCAGTCGCCGGCTGCACCAGACGTCGCAACGATCGAGCAGGCGCGAGGCGGCGAGCGATTCCTCGCCGATCAGGAAAGCGCCGAGCAGGATCACGAGCAGGCCGGGACCCGGCAGCACCAGCATCGCCACGCCCATCACCACCGCGACCAGGCCGAGCGAGACCACGAACGCGCGGTGCCACACGCTGCGGTGATGCTCGCGATGGCGCGCATGGCGCAACTCGAAGCGTCGGCCAGGCGGGTCGGCGCGGAACAGGTGCCACTGGGCGCGCATGCGTTCGAACATTCAAGATTTCCGTAGGTCCGGGTTCCGCGGCGCGAGTCTGCCGGGGCGGTCCTGAACGCCACGCTAGCCCTGCCCGGCGCGCCGGCGCCAGCGGTAAGCGAGCTCCCCGACCCATTCATGCAGCACCGCCTCGCTGCGCGCGATGGCCATTCCACCGGGCAGCAGGTCGGTCCAGCCCGCGAACTGCGCTGCGCGCCGATCAACCGGGAAGGCGCACGGCTCGAAGCCCGCCGCGCGGAACGCGAGCCGCGCGCGCGGCACGTGCAGCGCCGAGGTCACCAGCCACACGCGTTCGGGCAGCGGTGGCTCGAGTGCGCGCACGAATTGGGCATTCTGCCAGGTCGTCAGGGAACGCCCCTCGATGCGGATCGCGGACGCGGACACGCCGAGGCGCCGGGCAAAGCCGGCCATCTGCTCGCTGACGACCGCGTCGCGATGCCGCCCGCCACTGACCACGAGCTGCGCGCCGGGCAGGCGCCCGACGAGCTCGACCGCGCCGAGCGTGCGCTGCAGGCTCGACTCCCCGAGCGCGCCCGGATCATCGAACCCTTCCGCATCGCGGCGCAGGCCGCCCGCGAGCAGCACGACCATCACGGGCGGATCGCGCTCGCAAGCGGGATCGACCGCGACGCGCTGCTCCTGCACGCGCAACAGCAGGTTCGCGCCGAACGGCGTCGCCAGCACGAAGCAGGCCGCCCATGCGACGGCCATCACGCGCAGCAGCCAGCGCGGCAGTCGGCCGCGCGCGATCCATGCGAACGCCGCGAGCAGCAGCGCGACGCCGAGCGGCGACAGAAGCGTGTCGATGAGTTCGCGCATCGTGGATCTCCGGGCCGCGGCGCACGCATCCGATCGCGTGGGCCGCGCACCCAGCTTAGCCGGCGCGCGGGCGACACGCGCGAAGCGCGATCGGCGCGGGCTGCCCGCACCCGGTACACGGCGTATGCTTCGGCTTTCAGCCGCGGATGCCCTCGATGCGCCGGATCCTGCTCGTGCTTGCAATGACGTTCGTTCCGCTCGTCGCCGGCGCCGGCGACCGCATCACGGGCAAGTCGTTCGCTACGCGCTCGGACGTGTTCGCGACGCAGGGCATGGTCGCGACCTCGCACCCGCTCGCGACCCAGGTCGGCCTCGATGTGCTCAAGGCCGGCGGCAGTGCGGTCGATGCGGCGATCGCGGCGAACGCAGCATTGGGTCTGATGGAACCGGTGTCGAACGGGATCGGCGGCGACCTGTTCGCGATCGTGTGGGACGCGCGCTCGAGGAAGCTGCATGGCTACAACGGATCGGGTCGCTCGCCGAAGGCGCTGACGCTGGGCTGGTTCCGCGAGAACGGTTACGACAGGATTCCGTCGCACGGGCCGCTGCCGGTCAGCGTCCCGGGCGCCGTCGACGGCTGGTTCGCCTTGCACGAGCGCTTCGGGAAGCTGCCGATGAAGGCGATCCTCGCGCCGACGATCGCGTATGCGCGCGAAGGCTTCCCGGTCACCGAGCTCATCGCCTACTACTGGGCGCTGTCGGTGCCGCGGCTTTCCAGGTTCGCGGGATTCACCGAACAGTTCACGCTGCACGGGCACGCGCCGGCCAAGGGCGAGATCTGGAAGAACCCGAACCTCGCGCGCACGCTCGATACGATCGCGCGCGAGGGTCGCGACGCGTTCTACAAGGGCCGCATCGCGCGCACGATCGCCGACTACATGAAGGCCGAGGGCGGCTTCCTCGCCTACGAGGACCTCGCCGGCCACGCCGGCGAATGGGTCGAGCCCGTGTCGACGAACTACCGCGGCTACGAGGTCTGGGAACTGCCGCCGAACGGCCAGGGCCTCGCGGCGCTGCAGATGCTCAACATCCTGGAAGGCTACGACTTCTCGAAGATCGCGTTCGGCAGCGCCGAGCACGTGCACCTGTTCGTCGAGGCGAAGAAGCTCGCATTCGAAGACCGTGCGAAGTTCTACGCCGACCCCGCGTTCGCGCAGGCGCCGGTCGAGTGGCTCGTGTCCAAGCCCTACGCGGCCGAGCGCCGCGCGCTGATCTCGCCCGACACGGCTTCGAAGGCGGTGGAACCCGGCACCCACAAACTCGACGGCGACACGATCTACCTGACCACCGCCGATCGCTGGGGCAACATGGTTTCGCTGATCCAGTCCAACTATCGCGGCATGGGCTCGGGCATGACGCCGCCGGGCCTCGGCTTCATCCTGCAGGACCGCGGCGAACTGTTCGTGCTGAAGGACGGTCATGCGAACACCTACGCGCCGGGCAAGCGCCCGTTCCACACGATCATCCCCGCCTTCATCACGAAGGACGGCGCGCCGTGGGTCAGCTTCGGCGTGATGGGTGGCGACATGCAGCCGCAGGGGCACGTGCAGATCGTGATGAACCTCGTCGACTTCGGCATGGGCCTGCAGGAAGCCGGCGACGCACCGCGCATCCAGCACGAAGGCTCGACATCGCCCGAAGGCCAGGCCGTAGCGATGGCCGACGGCGGCTGGGTCGATCTCGAATCGGGCTTCGATTACGAAACCGTGCGTGGCCTGATGCAGAAGGGCCACTCGGTGCGCTACGCGAACGGGCCGTATGGTGGCTACCAGGCGATCGCGCGCGATCCTCGCACCGGTGTCTACGCGGGCGCTTCCGAGGGTCGCAAGGACGGGCAGGCCGCGGGTTACTGATCCGCGCCGCCACGCCGGCGGCCGCGCGCGTTTTGCCACCGCGCGGCGACGGTGTACCCTCGGCGACACTTTGCATACCGGCGGAGGCGTCATGCTCAAGGTCCTGGTGGCGAGTTCGAAAGGCGGCGCGGGCAAGAGCACGATCGCGACCAATCTCGCCGCGCACTATGCGGTCAAGGGCCGCAATACCGTGCTGGTGGACGCCGACCGCCAGGGCTCCGCGCTGCGCTGGAGCGAGAAGCGCGCCGCGCACGCGAACGCGGTGCTCGGCATCCCCGGGCTGCGCCGCGACTGGGTCAAGCATGTGCCCGACGATGCCGAGCGCGTCATCATCGACAGCGCCGCCGGCATCCGCGCCGTCGAAGTCGCCGACTATCTCGAGGACATCGACGCGATCGTGGTGCCGGTGCTGCCCTCGGCGATCGACCTCGAGGCGACCCAGCCGTTCCTCGCCGAGCTCGCCGAACTCCCGCGCATCAAGCGTGGCAAGGTCGCGGTCGGCATTGTCGCGAACCGGCTCAAGCCCTGGACCAACGCCTCGCAGCTCGCGGTCGAGGAGATCAAGGCGTTTCCGTTCCCGCTGGTCGCCGAATTGCGGGACACGCAGGGCTACGTGCTCGCCAATGCGCTCGGCAAGAGCATTTTCGACTACCACTCCGAACAGGTGCGTTCGCACCAGGACGACTGGAAAGGCCTGCTGCGCTGGTTGAAGAAGCAGTCGTAAGCGCGCAGGCATCGCGCTCACAGGAATTTGCACGGACTTTGCAGGCTCGGCGCAGATCCGGCGCCCGCCACGCGTTCCAATGCAGTGCGGTCGACATGGCCGCGCTTCCCGGAAACCGCCCACATGCGCACGCCCCTGTCCCTCTCCGTCCTGCTGTTCGCGAGCGGCAGCCTGCTCGCCGCCGGAACGCCCTTCGCGGGCTCGCCTGATGCCGCCGACGGCAGCCGCCACCTGCGACGCGCCGCGATGCAGCAGCAGATGTTCGAACGCCTCGACGCCGACCATGACGGCGCGGTCAGTCGCGCCGAGTACAAGGCCTGGGTCGATGGCCGCTTCGACAAGCTCGATGCGAACGGCGACGGCAGCGTCGACGCCGACGAGATCGCGCGCTCGCCGGCGACCGCCGAACGCGTGAACCGGCGCGCCGAAGGATTCGTCAAGCGCTATGACAGCGCCGGCACCGGCAAGGTCACGCGCAGCGACTTCGAGGCGAAGGAAATGGCGCGCTTCGAGCGAATCGGCGACGGCGCCGAGAGCGTGACGAAGGAGCAGTTCGCGAAGCAGGGCCGGTCGCATCGTCGCGGCGCCGCGCAGGCTCCGGCCGCGGAATGAAACGAGCGCACCGCGATCCCGGCGCGGGCCGGGATCCGGTGCGACGGCGGCTGCGGCGCCGCCATGCGCAACGAGTGCCCGACCCGGAACCTGATCGTCCGTCGGACAGGACGCGCGTCACGGCCACCAACGCACCCATGCGGCACGGAATCGGGCATCATCGACACGCAACGCCAACCGACCCGAAGGACCTTCATGGCCACCCGCGAGCTGATCTTGCTGCGCCATGCGCACGCCGACGCTGCCTCACCCGGCCAGGACGACATCGCACGCGTGCTGAGCCTGCGCGGCGAGGCCGAGGCCGACACTGCGGGCGAATGGCTCAAGCAGCACGGCGCCGCGCCGGACCGCGTGCTCTGCTCCCCGTCGGCACGCACGCGCGAAACCTGCGAACGCGTGCTGTCCGCGCTCGGCGACGCAGACCTGCGCTGCGACGCGCGCATCTACGACGCGACGCCGGGCACGCTAGTCCGCGTGCACGACGACCACGCCG
>DAIOWG010000032.1:0-15662 GCA_036758645.1 Dokdonella sp.
GCCGAGCCAGACCAGCGCCACGCCTTCGAGCGCGAACACGCTCGCGGTCGAGCGTGCGCTCAACGCAAGCGGCACCGCGAGCGTGGCGAAGCCGACCGCGAGCACCGCATACGATTCGCCGAGTACGCGCCGGCGCGGCAGCTGCCAGCGCGCAAGCGCTGCGTACACCGCCGCGAGCGCAAGCGCCGAGTACGCGAGCGGCATGCGCTCGCCATCGAGCAGGGCGGCCTGCAGCGCGAAGCACAGCAGCGGCGCGCCGAACACCAGCGTGCCGTCGACCGCGTCGCGCACCGGCGTTTCGCGCCGGCGTGCGTAGAGGATGGGGATCGCGAGGTAGATCGCGAAGTGCAGCAGCAGGAACGGCTCGGTGCTCGCGTACAGCGCCGGGTCGTAGCGCAGCACGCCCCAGGCGGTGCCGATCGCGAACGTGCAGAAGAAGCCGAGCAGGTTGAGCGCGCGCCACGGCCGCACCCATGCGATCGCGAGGATCGCGAGGTTCAACAGGGCGTAGTACGAGAACAGCGCCACGTGGCTGCCGCTGCCGGTCGAAACAAGGACCGGTGCAGCGAAGCCCGCGAGGATGCCGAGCACCGCGAGCGCGAGCGAATCCTGCAGGACCGCGAGCAGGCCGGCGCCGGCGACGAGCACGAGCAGCAAGGCGAACGCGGCGCCGGACGGCAGCAGCCCGTAGAGCCGGAACGCGGCGAATACCGTCAGCAGCAACACGCCGACCGCGCCGCCCTGCAGCGCCAGGCCGAAGCCGCGCCGGCGCAGGCGTTCGCGCCAGCCGAACGCGAGCGCGCCGATCGCCGCGAACGCGACCCCGGCGAGGCGCAGCTCGATCGGCAGCCGCAGCCAGCCCTGGTCGGCAACGTACTTGAGCAGCGCCGCGACGCCGGCGAACAGGATCAGCATGCCGACCTTGACCGGCACGTTGCCTTCGGTGAACCAGCGGCGCAGCCAGTCGAATGCGGGTGTCGACGGCGCCGCCGGCGCCACGTCGGTGGCGACCGCCGCAGTCGCGAACGGCGGCGGTTCGTCTTCGGGAAGACCGATGTCGGACACCGGCGGCGCGGTCGCGACGACGGCCGGATCGAGCGAGGGCCACGCCACGGCGGGCGCATCGACAGGCAGGATCGTCGCTTCGGCGCGTGGTGCGACGGCCGCCGGTCCGGGTACGTCCTCCTGGACGGTCGCGCGCAATGCGGCGAGTTCGGAGCCGAGCGCGTCGACGCGCGTCGCGAGCGTGCGCTGGCGCAACAGCAGGAAGCCGATCGCGAGGCCCGCGAAGAAGCCGAGTCCGGCGGTGTCGTCACCGCCGGACAGACCGCCGAGGAGAAAGCCGACGATGCCGCATCCGAGCACGATCAGGAATCCCATCCATCCTCCCCTGCGGGCCGCGGCGGACCCCGAGTCAATACAGTTCCGCCTCCCCGGGCGGGCGCGTCTTGAAGCGCTTGTGCATCCACAGGTACTGCGCGGGCGCCTCGGCGACCATGCGTTCGATGCAACCGTTCACGCGTGCGGTGTCGGCGGCGACATCGTAGCCGGGAAAGTCGGCGAGCGGCGCCTCGAGCCGGATTGCATACCCGTCGTCGTCGCGCCGCCGGTGGAAGAACGGGATCACCACCGCGCCCGACAGCCGCGCGAGGTGGTGGGTCGCGGTGATCGTCGCGGCCGGTATGCCGAAGAACGGCGCAAACACGCTGTCCTTGCCGCGCATGTCCTGGTCGGGTGCATACCAGAGCGTGCCGCCGTTGCGCAGGTGGCGCACGCTCGCGCGCAATTCGTCCTTGCTGTACATCGCATCGGCATAGCGCAGCCGCGCGCGCTTGATCGCCCACTCGAACGCGGCGTCGTCGTGTTCGCGGTACATGCCCGCAATCGGAATCCGTTGCGAGACCAGTCGCGCGCACAGCTCGAGGTGCGAGAAGTGCGCGCCGACCAGCAGCACGCCGCGTCCGGCCGCGCGCGCGTCGGCAAGGTGGTGCAGGCCTTCGAACGAGACCGGGATGCGCGTGATCTTCGTGGCCGAACCCATCCACGCGAGCGCGAACTCGGCGAGCATGAGGCCACTCTCGCGCAGGTTGTCCTCGAGCAGTCGCGCGCGCTCGCCGGGCGGGAGCGCCGGGAAACACAGCTCGAGGTTGCGCGCCGCGATCGCGCGGCGCTCGCCGAACAGGTGCGCGGCGAGCGAGCCGAGCACGCGTCCGCCACGCATGAGCCAGCTGCGCGGCAGGCATGCGAGGAGACGTATCGCGCCGAGCCCGATCCATGCGGGCCAATGGCGGGGCGACAGCAAGGCGGTGCGGAATCGGGGCGGTGCCTGCGGCATCGGCCGATTATGGAGGATGCACGCCGAGGGGCGGCAGGGTGAGGCCGGCAAGTCGCGGCTACCACCGCATCGCGACGCGCTCGTACGCAGGCGAACTGCCGTCGTGGACGCGCGCGCCGGCGCCGTCGGCGCGCATGCCGCGCGGCTATACTGCCGAACCGCCACCGTCAGCCCTCTTCGTGTTCCAGCGCTTCATCTACACCCTCACGCTGTACCTGCTGATGCCGTTCGTGGTGTACCGGCTCGCGGCGCGCGGCTTCAAGTACCACGGGTATTTCGCACGCTGGCGCGAACGCTTCGGCTTCTTCCCCGATCCCGGCGTGCGCGACAGCATCTGGATCCACGCGGTCTCGCTCGGCGAAGTCAATGCCGCGGTGCCGTTGATCGAGGCGCTGATGCGCCGCTACCGGGACTCGCAGTTCGTGATCACCACGGTCACGCCGACCGGTTCCGATCGCGTGTTGCAGCTGTTCCAGGGCCGTGTATTCCATGTCTACCTGCCGTACGACCTGACCAGCGCGGTGAAGCGTTTCCTCGACCGCGTGCGTCCACGCCTCGCGGTGATCATGGAAACCGAGATCTGGCCGAACCTTTTCATGAACTGTGCCGAGCGCGACATTTCGATCGTGATCGCGAACGCGCGGCTGTCGGAGAAGTCGTTGCGCGGCTACTGGCCGATCCAGCCGCTGGCCCGGCGCGCGATCCGCAGCGCGAGTTTCGTCGCGGCGCAATCCGCGTCCGACTACGAACGGTTGCGCGCGCTGGGCGCGTCCGAGCCGCGCCTCGCGATCGTCGGCAACCTCAAGTTCGACATGAGCGTGCCGGACGGCGTGCGGGAGCGCGGGCTCGAGTTCCGCGCGGCGGCGGGTCCGGATCGCCCGGTCTGGATCGCGGCGAGCACGCACGAGGGCGAGGAACTCGCGGTACTCAAGGCGCATGCGGACGTGCTGCGCAGGTTCCCGGATGCTTTGCTGCTGATCGCGCCGCGACATCCGGAGCGGTTCAAGCCGGTGGCGGCCGCGTGCCGTGCGTACGGCTTCCGCACCTCGACCCGCAGCGAAGAGCAACGCGCGTCGCCGTCATGCCAATGCTTCGTCGCCGACTCGATGGGCGAGCTGATCGAATTCTACGCGGCCGCCGACGTCGCGTTCGTCGGCGGCAGCCTCGCGCCGGTTGGCGGGCACAACCTGCTCGAACCCGCCGCGCTCGCCAAGCCCGTGATCGTCGGCCCGCAGACCTTCAACTTCGCCGAAGTGACCGAAGACCTGATCGCCGCCGGAGCGGTGCTGCGCATCGAAGTCGCAGACGAACTCGGTCCCGCGGTGGTGCGCCTGTTCACGCGCGATGTCGAACGCCGCAGCATGGGCGATGCCGCCCACGCGGTGATCGCACGCGAACGCGGCGCGGTCGCGCGCACGATGGCGATCGTGGAGAAGGTGCTTGACGGGGGCGAGGGGCGAGGGGCTAGGCGCTAGCAGTGTTCTGCCGAATGCCCGGTCCGGAATCCTGGTCCGTCTTCCCTTATCCCTGCTCCCTCACTCCAGCAACGCATTGATCGCCTCGAGGTCCTGCACCTCGAGCACGCCGGCGGCCTGCTTCAGCAGCAGGCGGTTCATCACATAGGCGTGACGCGCGGTGGAGTACGCGCTCTGCGCCTGCAGCAGGGTCTGCTGGCTGATCAGCACGTCGACGATGGTGCGGGTGCCGACTTCGTAGCCGGCCTGGGTCGCTTCGACCGAACTCTGCGCCGACACGACCGCGGCCTGGCGTGCCTCGACTTCGCTCGCGCCTGCAATGACCGAGCGGAAGTTGTTGCGCGTGGCGGCTTCGACCTGGCGTCGGTTGAATTCGTGCTGGTCCTGGGCGAAGTCGCGGTTGTGGATCGCCTGGCGCACGCGCGACTGCGTGTAACCGCCGCTGAAGATCGGCACCGTCAACGTGATGCCGATCGTGCTGCCCCACTTCGGGTCGCTGCTGTCGTGAATCTCGCCGGGCAGGCCGCCGTAACGCGTGTCGCCCCAGAGAGGGCTGCGCGAGTAGCCGAGCGTGCCGTTGATCGTCGGCAGATGGCCTGCACGCGCCGTATTGATGTCGGCATTGGCGGCATCGACCTGGAACGCGGCGGCCGCCAGCGACGGGTTGTTCTTGAGCGCGACTTCGACCCAGGCTTCCGGGTCGTCCGGAGTCGGGCGATCCAGCGGCAGCTTCTCGCGCAGCTTCCGGAATTCCCCGGGCACCTTGTTCGTCAGCTGGCGCACCGACTCGCGCGCGGTGTCGACCGCGTTCTGGTTGGTGATCACGCTGGCGACGGCCTGGTCGTGCTGCGCCTTCGCGTCGTTGACGTCGGTGATTGCCGCGAGACCGACATCGAAGCGCTGCTGCGCCTGCTCCAGCTGGCGTGCGAGTGCCTTTTCATTGGCGTCGGCGAACTTCAACGCGTCGAGTGCGCTGAGTACGTCGAAGTACGCCTGCGCGACCTGCACCAGCAACTGCTGCTGGGCAGCGTCATACGTCGCCGCGCCCGCCTGCGCCGTATAGCGGCTCGACTTCAGCGCGGTCCAGCGGCTGATGTCGAGGATCGACTGGCTCAGCTGCGCACCGACCGATCGCCGGTAGCTGGTCGAGTTGCTGCCGTCGATGAGGATCTGTTCATCGGGAATGCCCGGGATGCCCGGGTTGTCGATCAGAGCGGTGCCGTTGTCGCCCGAGCGCGAGCGCGTGAACTCGAGGTTGATGCCGATCTGCGGCAACAATTGCGAACGCGCCTGGTTCACGAACTCGTCCGTCGATAGCTTGGTCGCCTCGGCGCCGGCGAGGGTCGGATCGGACGCGCGGGCTTCCTGATAGACCTGGATCAGGTCGTCGGCGTGCGCGGTGGTGGCACCGGAAGCGAGCGCGATCGCCAGCGACAGGGACAGGATGCGTATCATCGGGACTTCCTCGGGGGATGTGTCGTCTTGGGCGCCGCGTCAGAGCGAGAAGCGACGCGGCGGCTCGGCGTTGTGCAGGTACGGAAGGTCGGTTTCGAACAGGCTGCGCGCGGTCCAGTGGCTTGCGTCGACGCGTTCGTGCAGCGTGGCCTGCATCGCGGGCGAGTCGCCGACGATCGCGAACAGGCGCCCGCCCGGGCGCACCTGTGCTCGCAGGCTGTCGGGCAGGCTCCACACCGCGCCGCCGACGACGACGAGGTCGAACGCATCACCGGGATTGAAATGCGACAGTGCGTCGGCGGTCTCGACGCGCACGTTGCGCACCTGCGCTGCCGCAAGGTTCGCGCGTGCCGCGTCGGCGAGGTCCGCATGGCGCTCCACGCTCAGCACGCTGGCGCCGAGGCGGGCGAGGCAGGCAGAAAGGAACCCGGTGCCGGTGCCGATTTCGAGCACGCGCTCGTGCGGCTGCAGTTCGATCGCCTGCAGCAGCCTGCCTTCGATGACCGGCTTCATCATGACTTCGCCATGGCCGATCGGCAGCGACAGGTCGGCGAACGCGAGCGCGCGATGACGTGCCGGCACGAAGTCCTCGCGGCGCACCGCGGCGAGCGTCTCGAGCACGCGCGCGTCGAGCACTTCCCACGGACGCACCTGGTTCTCGATCATGTTCTGCCGGGCTTGCTCGGTTGCATTCAACATGGCCGTGGGACCGATCGGAAAAAGGGTGGAGAGCATAGGCACTCGCCGCATCCGCGGCAAATCCATCGTTGGCGATCGGCGCGCTGCCCCCGAAGTGCCGGAAGTCACCGCGTGCCTCGTGGACTACGCCGCGAATGCGTCCTCGTCGGCACCTGCATGCAACCACTCGCCGGCATCCACCCGCAGGCCTTCGACGCCGGCCGCGAACGCTGCGTCGATGCGTGCGAGCCAGGCGGGCGACGGTGCCGAAGCGCCGCGGCTCGCGAACTGCAACGCGAGCCAGCGCGCGATGCTGGCCTGGTCGTCCGCGGACAGCACGGACAGTGTCCGGCGTGCGTGGCTGCGCAGGCGCGCGAGGCGGATGTCGGCGGGACCTGACGCATCGGGACCGGAACCCTCGACCAGTTGGGCGAACGCGCGTTGCGCCAGTCGCAGCGAAAGGCTGGCCCACGCGGGCGATGGCGTGGCGGCGGCGCGCGCGGACGGGGCGCTCATCGCCGGGCCCCGCCGTCACCGGCGCTGGCGTCATTGGGATGCTCGAACGGTGTGCAAGGTTGCATGGCGACTCTCCGCAGCAAGGCCCGTGCCACTCCGGCGATCGCCGGTGCGCGAGCGCGCGGGGCTGGGCCGACCATCAGGTGCTCTCGTCCGCACCACCCGGCTGCGGGAGGGAGGGGGCCGGGCGGTGCGGCGAGAGGCTTTCCAAAGCGGGACAACGGTGCGGCTGTGACCCCGACAGCACGACATGCGGCAAGATGGCGCATCGAAAAGGCGTTTCCGGTGGAACAGACCGTTCCAGGACGTGACCCTGTCGGTGCGCACGCATGCATGGCGGAGCCATTCATGTACCGTGGAGTATAGTATAAAAACCACACCCGCCAGTCCAGCCAGTACCATTGGTCATGCACTGAAGCAGGCCACCGGAGTCCCTCGCCCGACATGAATGCAGCCATCGCCATCGCCAGGAACAGCGGCCCAGGTCGTCCGAAGGACCTCGAGAAGCGTGCGGCCATCCTCGACGCGGCCAAGCGCCTGTTTCCGCTGAGCGGATTCGAGGGCACCAGCATGGATGCGATCGCGGCCGAAGCCGGCGTGTCCAAGCTCACCGTCTACAGCCACTTCACCGACAAGGAAACCTTGTTCTTCGCCGCGATCCGCGCGCGTTGCGAGGAGCAGATGCCGGCCACGCTGTTCGATGTCGATCAGGACGCGCCGGTGCGACGCCAGCTCGAAGCGATCGGTCGCGCGTTCTTTTCGCTGGTGACCACGCCCGAAGCGGTGGCGCTGAACCGGCTGCTCAATTCGGGCTCGTGCGCGAATTCGGAGAAACTCGCGCAGTTGTTCTGGGAGGCCGGTCCGCAGCGCGTGCAAGCTGGCATGCAGCAGTTCCTGCGCCATGAAGTGGACGCCGGCCAGCTCGATATCGCCGACATTCCGCGAGCAGCATCGCAGTTCTTCGCGCTGCTCAAGGGCGATCGACACGCGCAGCTTCTGTGCGGGCGGTGCCAGTCGCAGGCGTCCGAACGCGATGACGACCTGCACGTGCGCGCGACGGTCGAGTTCTTCCTGCGCGCGTACGCGCCGGGGACCGAGCGCGGCATGCCGCTCTGAGGCGCGTCGCTCAGGCGACGAAGTCCTCGGCGTGCATGAGCCACTCGCGCAGGATGCGTTCGTCGTCGGGTCCGATGTCGATGAAGCGGAACCCGATCCAGACCTGGCCGCGCTCGCTGCCGGCGTCCGTCCATTGTTCGTGCACGCCGACCTCGACCGGATGCAGGCGGCCGTGCGAGTCAGGCAGGTGGAACAGGAATTGATACAGCGCGTCCTCGACCAGCGGCCGCTGCGTGACCAGCATCATGCCTTCGAGCGAGAGGTTGCCCAGCCGTCCCGCGACATCGCCGGTCATCGCGTCGATCACCTGCAACGGCACGCCGGGGCGCTTGCGCGGCAGTCTGCGCTTCTCGTTCATCGGCCTCTCCGCCGCGGACAGGCCGGCGACACCGCGTAGCGCGCACTCATGGCGTGGCCCCCGCGGTGGCCGGCTCGCGCCGCTTGAGCATCACGACGATCGCCTTCCATGCGCGGTCGATCATCGATCCCGAGGCGACTTCGGCGATGCGTGCCTGCCCGCGCACCATGTCGCGCGCGAGCTGCTCGAGCGTGCGGTCCTCGCTGCGCGCGCCACGCTGGTTGACGAACAGGCAATGCCCGGTGACCGGCGAGAACCAGGCGAGCTTGCGTCGCGCGGTCTCGCCCTGCTGGTTCAGCACGAACTCGAACCAGGTCCCGAACGCGGTGCGCTTGAGTTCCTGCAGCATCTCGATCTCGGCCGGGCCCAGTGGCACCGGCGCCGTCGGGGCGGACGCAGCGGGCACCGCATCGGCGCCGCCGAGGCGCGCCTTGTGCTCGATCGCCTCGTCGATGCGCTCGAGGACATGGCGGGCCTGCTGCGTGTCCTGCGTGCTCGCGTCCGCGTGCAGGTGGTCGAGGATGCCGTCGACATCGTCGGGATGCAGGCCGACCTGGCGCAGGCCCGCGTCGAGTTCGCTGCGCACTTCGGCATCGACCGATTCGTCCTCGCGCGCCGATTCCGAATGCCGCACGAGGTTGCTCGCCACGGTCAGGCGGCGGCGGAACGCCGCGCCGCCGGTGCCGTCCCGCAATGCGGCGAGAGCCAGCGCGTCGACCCAGGCATGCTCGAGCAGCGCGCGCACGCGCGGCGCCGGCCGGTGGTCCTGCACCAGCCGCGTGATCGCGCTGCGCGCCGCGTTGCGGGCGATTTCGAGCCGGTCACGGCCCTTGGCCGCATCGATGTGGCGCCGCTCGACCACTTCGGCACGGCGTGCGACCACGCGCATGTGCTGGCCGAGGTCGCCGAGCAGGTTCTCGAAGATGCCGATGTCGCCGTCGAAGTCCTGCCCGACGTGTTCGACCACCATGCGCATGCGATCGACCAGCTCGGTGTCGGCATCGGCATCCGAGGTGTCGATCCAGCGTGCGCCGGTTTCGGCGATCGTGTTGAGCAGTTCGCGCGCGGGATGGTCGCGGCGCGTGAAGAAGGTCTTGTCGCCGAGCGCGACGCGCAGCACCGGCACGTGCAGCTGGGTCAGCAACGCGCGCGCGGCGCTGCCGTCGCGCACGTCGCGCGTGATGTAGTCGAACAGCATGCCGACGAGGTCGATCGTGTCGGCATCCTCGTGCGCGAGGCCGAGTGGCTGGCCCTGCGGGCTTGCGCGGCGCAGCTTGACCAGCAGCGTGTTGCGGAAGTGTTCGGCGTCGTAGCGCGGCGCGCGCGAGCCCGCGCCCGCATTGCGCTGCATCGCGCCGAGTACGCTCTGGAGGTCTTCGCGGCTGGCCGGGTGCTGCGGCTCGTGTGCGTCATGTCCACCCGCGCCGGTCTCGCGCCGGCGTTGCGAGAGCAGGTCGCGCAAGGTGCCGAACAGTTCTGCATCGGCTGCGGAAGTTGCACCGTCTTCGGCATCCTGCGGCGGCGGCGCTTGCGCGCCCTCCGGCGGCCGCTGCGCCTGTTGCGAGGCGGCATTGCGGCGATAGGACGGCGGCAGCAGGTTCGGCAGGATGCGCAGCCCGACCAGGCGCGCATTCGCGGTTTCGTAGAACATGCCGATCGGCGCGAGCGCGGCGCGGTCGAACTGGCGATAGACGAGCACGCGGTGTTCCGTATCGATGTCGATCGATGCGAGCGCATGCCGGAATGCCTCGCCGAGTTGGGCCGGACCGAGCGGCATCGTGTCGGTCGGCCACGTCGGCGTGCCCGCGACGACGGCGAGGCGCTGCGCGAGCGCATTGAGGTCGGCGCTGTTGCGGACTTCGGCCTTGCCCGCGATTTCCTGCAGCGCGAGGTCTTCCTCGAGCATGGCGGTGTCGACCAGGCCGAGCGGCGAGCGCCGCGGCTGCGTGTCGTCGGCCGCAGCTTGCGCCGCATGCGCCGGGCGCAGCGCCGCGAGGCTGGCTTCGAGATGCTGCAGGAAGCGGGGTGCGATGTCCGCGCGCGCGAGCTTGATCTCGCGCAGGCTCTCGAAGTGGCGTTGTTGATCGCCGCTGTTGCCGGCACGCTCGGCCAGACCGAACAGGATGTTCTCGACCTGGTCGATCGCGCGCCGCATGGCGGGCTCGAACCAGTTGCAGCTGTGTTCGAGCAGGTTCTCGAGCACGCTGCGCACGCGCGGCGGCAGGTCCGGGCGCGCCGCGAGCGTGCCGAGGCTGCGGCGGTGTTCCTGCGGCCGCCGGTTTCCGCCCGTCACTGGCCCGCCCGTGCTCATGCGCCCGAACGCATCCTTTCCCGTCATGCCTGCAGACAGCCTTGCCGCGCTGCGCCGGCCACGCCCCCGCCACGCACGGGGCGCGCATGGCGGCGGCATTCTGGCATGACCCAACCGGCCCGAACAGGGGCAGCGGGCGCCGATCAGGGCTGCCAGCGCAGCTCGAGGTAACCGGCGCGGCCCGGCGTGTTGTAGCCGTGCACGAGTTCGTAATCGCGGTCGGTGAGGTTCTCGAGGCGCGCACCGAGGCTCCATGCATCGGCCAGCGTCCAGCTCGCGCGCAGGTTCAACAGCGTGAATGCCCCGAGCCGGACATCGCCGACGTCATCGCGCCGTCCGTTGTGGTGCACCTCGGCGCCGACACGCAGGCGCGCGCCGATCGCGCGTTCGGCCACCAGCGAACCCTTGTGGCGCGCGCGCCGCAGCAGTCGCTCGCCGGTGTCGTCGTCGCGTGCGTCCTGCCAGGTCCAGTTCGCATCCAGGTTCCACGTGCCGGCGTCGAGTCGCCACGACAGTTCCGCGCCGTCGATCGCCGCGTGCGCGATGTTCTCGGCCTGGTTCTGGTGGCCGGTGAAGCTGATCAGGTCGCGAACGCGCGTCGAATAGAGGCTGAAGCCGAATTGCTGCGCGTCGGACGCCTGCCATTGCAGGCCGAGTTCGCTGCTGCGCGAGCGCTCGGGATCGAGTTCCGGGTTGCCTGCGAACCAGCCGCCGTAACCCGGGTCGTAGAGGTCGTTCATGCTCGGGCTGCGGAAGCCGAGTCCGACGTTCGCGCGCAGCCGCAGCCGATCGTTCGCACGCCACGCGAGCGCGAGCGAGCCAGTGCCGGCGCCACCGAACGCGCTGTCATCGTCGTGGCGCGCGGCGACTTCGCTTTCGAACGCCCCCCAGGTCGCGCGCCAGCCGGCGAAGATCGCGCGGGTGTCGCGCTCGTCGCGATAGCGCGGCGTGCCTGCGAACGTGTCGAGCGATTCGGCTTGCTCGTGCACGAAGTCGACGCCGGCGACCAGCCGCTGCGCATCGTCGACGCGGATCTCGTTCTGCCACAGCAGGCTCTGGCGGCGCGTGCGGTAGTGCGCGCCGAACGCGGGTGTCTGCAGGTCTTCGCGGTTGTGGCCGAACGCGAGGCGATGGCTCCAGTTCGCGGCGAGGTCACCGCCGATCTCGAGGCCCGCGACCTGCTGGATGATGTCGCTTTCGCCCTGGTCGAACTGCGAGCGGCCCTGGCTGCGCAGGAACGAGCCGGCCACGAGCTGGCTGCCGAACCGGTGCGCCGCGCGCGCTGTGAGGTGGGTCTTGCGGAAGCCGTCGTCGTCGGGGTTGTAGAGGCAGAACGGATCGTCGGGACCATTGCAGATGCCCGGATGCGTCGACGAGAAGCCGTCGACGTGTCGCGCGCCGACCTGCACGCTGTACCCCTCGTCGCCGCGCCATTGGCCGATGCCGGCGCTGCCGGCCACGTCGCCATGGCTGCCGTAGCCCATCGCGACGCGCGCACCATCGAGCCGGCGCGTGAAGATCTGGATCACGCCGCCGAGCGCGTCCGAGCCCCAGTAGCTCGCGCGCGGACCGCGAACGATCTCGATGCGCTCGACCGCATCGAGCGGCAACTGTTCGAACGCATACGCGCCGGTGGTGGCGGCGGCGATGCGCACGCCGTCGATCAGCACGAGCACCTGGTTCACGTTGGTGCCGCGCAGGAACAGCGAGGTCTGCTGGCCGGCGCCGCCGGTGCGGTAGAGGTCGATGCCGGCCTCCAGTCGCAGCAGGTCGAGCACGTCGCGCGAGGCGCTCGAGTCGATGTCCTCGCGCGTGATCACGCTGACGTCGGCAAGCGCCTCGTCGACGGTCTCGGCGACGCGCGATGCGGTCACCTGCACCGTGGGTTGGAGCTGGATCTGGTCGGCGCGCAACGCGCCGCAATACGCCGCGCATGCGGCAACGAGGATCGAACCGGCGCGAACCGGAAGTGGACTGGTCATGGGAAAACTCCTTCGCACACCCGCGTGACCAGGCCTTGCGAGGGAGCGGAGGCGCGCGGACGACAGGCGCCCGTGCCCGTCCGTTGCCCGCCGCAACGCCTGGAGCCGGCGCGCCCGCGGTCGCGGGCACGCAATCCCCAGGCCGGTCTCCGGGCTCGCGAGCGATGCGGGGGTTCTCCCGTCATCGGCCGGATCGCCTTCCCGTCGCACAGCGACAGTGGCACGAGGATCCGGTTCGACTCGCTTACCGTTGCGGGGGCAGCGCCGGCATTCCACCGGCTTCCCGTTTCACCCGTTGCGCAGTGCTGCGCGCGGGGCACCTGAGGCGAGGCGCAGTGTAGTCGCGCGCCGGAGCCGCTTCAATCGCGATCGGTGCCCGCGTCGACGCCGAGCAGTCCACCCTCGCCGTCGACCTGCAACCGCACTTCGATCGGTCGACAGCACACGGCGCAGTCCTCGACGTACCGCTGCGAGCCGGCCGAAGTGTCGGCCTGCGTCTCGAACGCTTCGCCGCAATAGGGGCAGTGGAGGGTGATGGGCTGGAGCATGCTGTGGGTGAGGGCTGAGGGCTGAGGGCTGAGGACGAAACGGTGATAGCGCGCGGTCTCGCGCGCGTAGGCTGGACGACCGCAGGTCGGCCGGCGCTTGAGCATATGGCGATGCACATGCAGCCGGCCGCGCTGCGCGCGTCCAGCCTACTTCAAACACGTGCTTGGGGCGCGCAACTGCGTTGGATCAAGTTCCATCAGGCGTCGTATCCCACGCCTCAGCCCTCGGCCTTCAGCCCTTTTCCGGCAGGAACGCGGCCATCACGTCGTTGAGGAATCGTCGCCCGAGCGCCGTGGGAACGATGCGCGCGGGCTCGGGCTCGAGCCATCCGCGCGCGCGCGCGTCGCGCAGCGGCGCTTCGATTTCGCCTGCGCCGAGGCCCGTGCGTTCGGTGAACAGCGCGGCGTCGACTCCGTCGTTCAAGCGCAACGCATTCATCATGAACTCGAACGGCAGATCCGCGCGCGCGACCGCGTGAGTGCTGCCGAAACCGTCGCCGCCCGCCGCATGCTCGAGATAACCGCGCGGAACCTTGTACTTGGTCGTGCGCACGATGCGCGCATCGACAGGGTCGCTGAGCTTGCCGTGCGCGCCCGCGCCGATCCCGAGATAGTCGCCGAACCGCCAGTAGTTGAGGTTGTGGCGCGAACGCAATCGGTCGCGCGCATACGCGGACACCTCGTACTGCTCGTATCCGGCGTCGGCAAGGCGCAGCTGACAGGTTTCCTGCATGTCCCAGGCGCTGTCTTCGTCCGGCAACGCGGGCGGCTTCACCGCGAACAGCGTGTTGGGTTCGAGCGTGAGCTGGTAATGCGACACGTGCGCGGGATCCAGCGCAAGTGCGCGTTCGACGTCGGCGAGCGCGCCCGCGGGCGACTGCTCCGGCAGCGCGTACATGAGATCGAGGTTGATGTTCCGGTAACCCGCGTCCTGCGCGGATTTCACTGCGCGCTCGGCTTCCGCCGCGGAATGGATGCGTCCGAGCCGACGCAGCTTGTCGTCGTCGAAACTCTGGATGCCGAAGCTGATGCGGTTGACGCCGGCCGCGAGGTAGCCGTCGAAGCGGCCATGTTCGACCGTGCCGGGGTTGGTCTCCAGCGTCACCTCGGCATCGCCTGCCATCGCGATGCGTGCCGCGACGCCATCGAGGATCCGCGCGATCGCGCCGGGTTCGAACAGGCTCGGCGTGCCGCCGCCGAAGAACACGCTCCCGAGCGTGCGGCCCGCGAGCGCGCGTTCGAATGCCGCCAGGTCGCGATCAAGGTCGGCGAGCAGCGCGCGAACGTACTCGTCCACCGGCAGCGCGCCCTCGCGCGCATGCGAATTGAAGTCGCAGTACGGACACTTCTTCACGCACCACGGGATGTGCACGTAGAGCGACAGCGGCGGAGCGGACAGTGGCATCGCGCGATTGTAGGCTCGCGACGATCGTCCGGGGACGGGTCAGCCTGCAAGCAACCGGTTCAACAGCGCAAGCGCCTGCGCACGATGGCTGACGCGGTTCTTCATTTGCGGGTCGAGCTCCGCGGCGCTCACGCCGAACTCGGGATCGAGAAACACGGGGTCGTAGCCGAAGCCGCCGCTTCCGCGTGGTGCGTCGAGGATGCGGCCGTGCCAGCGGCCTTCGGCGATCAGCGGCGCCGGGTCGTCGGCCGAGCGCAGCAGCACGAGCGTGCAGTGGAAGTGCGCGGTGCGCGCGTCGGCGGGCAGGTCGCGCAGCGCATCGAGGAGCTTGGCGATGTTCGCGCCGGCGTCTCCATGCGGGCCCGCGTAGCGCGCCGAGTAGAGTCCGGGTGCGCCGCCGAGCGCGTCGACGCACAGCCCGGAGTCATCGCCGAGCGCGGGCAAACCGGATGCACGCGCGGCGTTGCGCGCCTTGAGCAGCGCGTTCTCGATGAAGCTGAGGCCGGTTTCCTCGACGTCGTCGATGCCGAGGTCCGATTGCGCGACGAGGTCCATGTCGAGCGGGGCGAGGATTCCGCGCAGCTCCACCAGCTTGCCGCGATTGCCGCTCGCGAGAACCAGCTTGCGCCCGGCGGTCACGCCGACGGTCCGATCAGGTCCCAGCGGTTGCCGTAGAGATCGGTGAACACCACGACGCTGCCGTAGGGCTCGTGCCGCGGTGCACCGTCGAAGCGCGCACCCGCGACTGCGAGGCGCGCATGGTCGCGCGCGAAGTCGTCGGTGTGCAGGAACCAGCCGACGCGCCCGCCGTGCTGGTCGCCGACGGCCGCGAGCTGGCGCTCGTTCACCGCGCGCGCGAGCAGGAGCGCGAAAGCGGCCTCGGGCGAGGGTGCGATGCGCACCCAGCGCTTGCCGCCACCGAGGTCGGTGTCTTCGAGTACCACGAATCCGAGTGCCTGCGCGTACCACGCGATCGCCTCGTCGTAGTCGCGCACGACCAGCGCGACCTGCGCGACGCGGCGCGTCATCGAGCGAGCGCCTCGCGCTGCAGTGCGCAGAGCTCGGCGATGCCCTGGCTCGCGAGCGCGACCAGTGCGTCGAGCTCCTCGCGCCGGAACGCGTGGCCTTCCGCGGTGCCCTGCAGTTCGATGAAACCGCCGCCGTCGTTCATCACGATGTTCATGTCGGTGTCGCATGCCGAATCCTCGACGTAATCGAGGTCGAGCACCGGCGTGCCCTGCCAGATGCCGACCGAGACCGCGGCGACCGCGCCGAAGATCGGGTCGCGCTTGATCGCATTGCGCGCGCGCAGCCAGGTCACCGCGTCGACGAGCGCGACGTAGGCCCCCGTGATCGCGGCCGTGCGCGTGCCGCCGTCGGCCTGCAGCACGTCGCAGTCGAGCGTGATGGTGCGTTCGCCGAGTGCCTGGCGATCGACGCAGGCGCGCAGCGAACGACCGATCAGGCGCTGGATCTCCATCGT
>DAIOWG010000033.1:0-15381 GCA_036758645.1 Dokdonella sp.
GCATCGTCGCGTTCCTCGAAGGCGAGGGAGAGCGCGACCCGCTCGGCGCGCGCAACGCCGACCTCGGCCAGTTCGTCGAGTCGCTCGCCGCGCGCGGCCTGCGCGCGGTGCCGCTGCCGCTCGCGCGCACCGGCACGGTGCCGCAGAACACCGATCTCGTCGTCGTCGCCGATCCGCAGGTCGACCTGCCCGCGGCGGTCGCGCATGCGCTGGTGGATTACCTGGAACGGGGTGGCGCGCTGCTCTGGCTGGCCGAGCCGGGCGCCGGCTCCGGGCTCGAGCCGCTCGCCGACGCGCTCGGACTCGCCGTGCTGCCCGGCACCGTCGTGGATGCCGGTGGCGAGGCATTCGGGTTGTCCGATCCGAGCTTCGTCGCGGCGAGCCGCTACCCCGACCACCCGATCACGCACGGTTTCGTGCTCACCACGCTGTATCCGAAGGCGGCGGCGCTCGCCCGACGCGCGGACTCGCGCTGGGCCGCGGCGGCGCTGCTGCAGTCGGGCGAGCGCTCGTGGAACGAGACCGGCCGCATCCCGCGCGCGGGCGAGGCGGCCGACACCGTGCGCCACGACGCGTCCGAGGGCGAGATCGCGGGACCGCTCGACCTCGGCTTCGCGTTGACGCGGATCTCGCCGCGGCCTGATCGCGCCGAGCAACGCGTGGTCGTGCTCGGCGACGGCGATTTCCTCTCCAACAGCTTCCTCGGCAACGGCGGCAACCGCGAGTTCGGCCAGCGCGCGTTCGACTGGTTGCTCGGTGACGACGCGCAGGTGCAAGTGCCGGACCGCAGCGCGCCCGATCGCGAGCTCCGGTTGTCGCAGCGCGCGCTCGGCATGATCGCGCTCGGCTTCCTCGTCGTGCTGCCGCTGTCGCTGGTCGCGGCGGGCCTGCTGGTCCGCTGGCGCAGGCGGCGCTGACATGAAACGGCGCACGCGCAGCACGCTGTGGTTGCTCGCGACACTCGCGGCGCTGGTCGCGGCGGTGCAGTGGCAGGTGCGCCACGAACGCGCGCGCGTGTCCGATCCGCTCAGTGCGCTCGACCTCGACGCGGTCCGGCGCATCGAGGTCGATTGCCGCGGCTGCGAGCCGCGTCGCTACGAGAAGGCCGATGGCGCCTGGCGCATGCTCGCGCCGGATGCGCGCGCGGCCGACGAGCAGGTGGTCGCGCGCCTGCTCGCGATCGCGCGCGCTCCGGTGCGCACGCGCTACGCGCAGGGCGAACTCGATCCCGCGCGCATCGGCCTCGTGCCGCCGCTCGCGACGCTGCGACTCGACGACGTCGTCCTCGCGTTCGGTACCACCGACGCGATCCACGGCGATCGCTATGTCGCGGTCGGCGACGGCGTGGCGCTGGTGCCCGACCGCTTCAGCGTGCACCTGTTCACGACGCCCGAAACGGCGGCCGCGCCGAGCACGACGGGGGACTGAAGCACGCTTCGACGTCGGCGGCGCCTTCGCCGGCGCAGCGCGCGTGCGGGAGCCGCACTTGATCCGCCGCCGCATCGCATCCACGATCCGGTGCATGCCCGAACTGCCGGAAGTCGAAACCACGCGGCGCGGCCTCGCGCCGCACCTGGTCGGGCGTCGCGTGCTCGAACTCGTCGTGCGCGAGCCGCGCCTGCGCTGGCCGCTGCCGCGCGCGTTGCGCGAACAGATCAAGGGCCAACGAATCACCGGCATCGAGCGGCGCGCGAAATACCTGCTCGTGCACGCCGAGCCCGGCAGCGCGCTGCTGCACCTCGGCATGTCGGGCGCGTTGCGCGTGCTGCCGGCCGACACGGCGCCGGGGACGCACGATCATGTCGACTGGCGCCTCGATTCGGGCCAGGTGTTGCGCTACACCGATCCGCGCCGCTTCGGGTGCCAGCTGTGGCAGCCGCGCGGGACCACGCATGCGCTGCTCGCGGGACTCGGCCCCGAACCGCTGTCGGACGCGTTCGACGGGGAACTCCTGTGGCGTCGCTCGCGCGGGCGCAAGGCCGCCGTCAAGCTGTTCCTGATGGACCAGGGCATCGTCGTCGGAGTCGGCAACATCTATGCGAGCGAGGCGCTGTTCGCGGCGCGCATCCATCCGGGCCGCGCGGCGGGGAGCGTGTCGCTCGCGCGTTACGAGCGGCTCGCGCGCGAGGTCAAGCGCATCCTCGCGCATGCGATCTCGCGCGGCGGCACCACATTGCGCGACTTCATCAGCCCGGACGGGCTGCCCGGCTACTTCGAGCAGGAACTGGACGCCTATGGGCGCACGGGCGAACCCTGCCGCGCCTGCGGCGCACCGATCCGCGCGCGCGTGATCGGCCAGCGTTCGACGTTCTTCTGCGCGCGCTGCCAGCGCTGACGCCGCATCAGCCGGGCCAGCGCAGCGCGAGGTGACGGTTGTTGAACTCGGGGTCGTCGTCGGATCCCGCGTGCTCGACGCGCATGCCGTCGGGCAGGTCGCCGACCTGGACCTCGCGGCCCTGCTCGACGAGGCCACCCGCGCACTGGAACGCGACGAAGCGTTCGGCGAGCTCGCCGGCGAGGTTCGCGTCCGCGGGCGGCACGTTGCGCACCGAGACGTCGGGGCGAGCGAACTTGCGCATGCCGCGCGTGTGCACCCACAGCCGGCCGGGATGGCGTTCGTCCTCGCTGCACAGGATCAGCACGTGGTCGCGCGGCTCGAACGCATCGCGCGCGAACAGGCGCCGCTGCCAGTCCGCGGCAGGGAGCATCGAGAGCGTCTGCGGATCCAGCACGGCGATGCCGCCGAGGTCGCACAGCGCCGCGATCGTGCCGACCAGGTCGCGCAGCGGGTCGAGGTCCGCCGGATCGGCGATCGTGCCGCGCAGCATCACGCACTGCGGCGCGCGCCTGGCCTGTTCGAACAGCCGCGAATCCTCGTCGTAGAGGATCGATCCGAGCGCGCCCGCCAGCGGGTAGCCGTCCCACTTCGCGAGTTCGCGGTTGACGTAGCGCACGACGTCGATGCCGGCCGGCGTTCCGCGCGTGCGCCATCGCTGCGCATCGATGCGGAAATCCGCGTCGAATTCGCCGAACACGAACCACAGCAGGAAGGCGTCGTGGCCGCTGTCCTGCCACTGCGGCCGCGGCCATGCGGGCGTCGTCATGCGCGTGCTCCGGGAACGTCCAGCGGCAACACCGGCTGCTGCAGTTCCACCGTGCTGTCGCCGGCCATGATCTTCTTGAACTCGGCGCGGCTGACCGAGACGTAGCGTTCGTTGCCGCCGATCTCGACCTGCGGCCCGTCGGTGATCGCGCGCCCGTTCTCGTCCACTCGCACGACCATCGTCGCCTTGCGGCCGCTGTGGCAGATCGTCTTGATCTCGACCAGGTTGTCGGCCCAGGCCAGCAGGTAACGGCTGCCCTCGAACAACTCGCCGCGGAAATCGGTGCGCAGGCCATAGGCGAGCACGGGTACGCCGAGCTCGTCGACGATGTCGGTGAGTTGCCAGGCCTGCGCCTTCGACAGGAACTGCGCTTCGTCGACGAGCACGCAGTCGAGCCGGCCGCGCGCGTCGATATCGGCGCGCACGAGCGCGAGCAGGTCGTCGTCGGACGAGAAGCGCAGCGCATTCGCGCGCAGGCCGATGCGCGAGGCGACCACGCCCTCGCCCGCGCGCGTATCGAGGCCAGGGGTGAGGATCAGCGTGCGCATGCCGCGCTCGTGGTAGTTGTATGCGCTCTGCAAGAGCGTGGTGGTCTTCCCGGCGTTCATCGCCGAGTAGTAGAAGTAGAGCTTGGCCATGTCCTGCCCGACACCGATGCCGACGCGCATGGTAGCGGATCGCTGCGAAAGCATCCGCGGCGCGCAGCCGCCTGCGCACCGCCTGGCGCAGGCGCGCGTCGTCCAGCGTTGCGCGCCCTGCCTGCTCGAACGTGCTGCGCAATCGCGTCGTCGGCGCGCGCCTCCGCTTCGGCGAGCATCCGCAGGAACGCAGCCCGTGTGCGACCAGCCCGACGCCTGCCATGCAGATCCCCGCGCATCGCCCGCAGGGCGGGCGCCTTCGGCGAGGCGCGCCGACGCGCGTGCCTGATCGGATCTTCGCGGACGGCTTCGGGTAGCCAGTTCGGATCGCCGCGAGCGACCGCCACGCGCGGCCTGTCAAGCTGTGCGGGCGTTCGCGGCGCAGGCACAATCACGGCCCGACTCCTCGAAAGCCGCGATGAGCCTCAATCCGCAACAACGCGCTGCCGTCGAGTACTGCGACGGGCCCCTGCTCGTGCTCGCGGGCGCGGGCTCGGGCAAGACGCGCGTGATCACCGAGAAGATCGCGCACCTCGTCTGCCGTCGCAACCTTGCGGCCTCGAAGATCGCGGCGATCACGTTCACCAACAAGGCCGCGCGCGAAATGCGCGAGCGCGTCGGCAAGCTGGTGTCGGCCGCCGCCGCGGAGGAACTCACGGTGTGCACGTTCCACGCGCTCGGACTGCGTTTCCTGCAGATCGAGCACGCGCGCGCGAACCTGCGGCGCGGGTTTTCGATCCTCGATGCCGACGACACCCAGGGCATGATCAAGGACCTCGCGCCGAAAGGGATCAAGCCCGATGCGCTGTTCGCGCTGCAGTCGCTGGTGTCGCGCGCGAAGAACGCGGGTCTCACGCCCGAACAGGCGGAGGCGGCCGCCGCCGGCGCGCGCGAGCGCGAAGCGGCCGCGATCTATGCCGCCTACCAGCGCCGGCTGGCGGCGTTCAACGCGGTCGACTTCGACGACCTGATCCGCCTTCCGCTCGCCGTGCTGGAAGGCGACGAGGACGCGCGCGCGGGCTGGCGCGAGCGACTGCGCTACCTGCTCGTCGACGAATACCAGGACACCAACTCGGCGCAGTACCGGCTGGTGAAGGTCCTTGCGGGCGAGAAGGGCCGGTTCACCGCGGTCGGCGACGACGACCAGTCGATCTACGCCTGGCGTGGCGCGAACCCGGAGAATCTCGGCGAACTCGCGCGCGACTACCCGGCGCTCAAGGTCGTGAAGCTCGAACAGAACTACCGCTGCGCGCGGCGCATCCTGCGCTGCGCGAATGCGGTGATCGCGCACAACGCGCACCTGTTCGAGAAGCGGCTCTGGAGCGAGCAGGGCGAGGGCGCGCCGGTGCGCGTGCTCGAATGCCGCGATGACGAGCACGAGGCGGAATGCGTCGCGAGTGCGATCGCTCATCTCGCCGAGAAGCACAAGGCGCGTTGGCACGAGTTCGCGGTGCTCTACCGCGGCAACCACCAGGCGCGCCCGCTGGAGAAGGCATTGCGGCTCGCACGCGTGCCCTACCACGTGACCGGCGGCACCGCGTTCCTCGATCGTGCCGAGGTCAAGGACCTGCTCGGATACCTGCGCCTGGTCAACAATCCGGACGACGACGCGGCCTTCCTGCGCGTGGTCAACCTGCCGCGCCGCGACATCGGCGCGACCACGCTCGAGAAGCTCGGCGAGCTCGCGGGTGTGCGCCATTGCTCGCTGCTCGCGGCCGCGCACAGCGATTCGGTGCTCGGCCAGCTCAGCGGGCGCGCCGCGGCCGCGCTGCATGGTTTCGCGAACCTCATCGAAGGTTTCGCCGCGAAGGCGAGGCGCACGCCCGCGGCCGAGCTCGTCGACGAGCTCGTGCGCGCGATCGGCTATGCCGACCACATCGCCGCACAGGTCAAGGAGCCGGCGCTGCGTGAACGCCGCATGGAGAACCTGCGCGAGCTGTCGGAATGGTTTCGCGCGATGCAGAAGGACGGCGCCGCGGGCGATCTCGCGGCGCAGCTCGCGCTGCTGGGCCACGGCGATCGCGACGATCCCGGCAACGCGGCGCGCCTGATGACACTGCACTCGGCGAAAGGACTGGAGTTCCGCTTCGTGTTCCTGGTCGGCGTCGACGATGCGACGCTGCCGCACGAGGGCAGCGTCGAGGAGGGCCGCATCGAGGAGGAGCGGCGCCTGATGTACGTCGGCATCACGCGTGCGAAGGAAGTGCTCACGCTGTCGTACGCGCGTCGCAGGAAGCGCTTCGGCGAGATCATCACGAACCAGCCGAGCCGTTTCCTCGCCGAACTCCCCGCCGACGACCTGCACTGGTCGGGCCGCGACGTCGAGCAGGACGCCGCGCACAAGCAGGAACTCGCGGCCTCCCACCTCGCGCGGCTTGCCGCCATGCTTGGCGATTGACGGCGGAACGTTCGAAGCACGCAGCACACCGGGCACGCGGAGGAAGCACGCGCTCTTCGCGCCGGACGCTTTCCGCGGCGTGCTCCGTGTTTCAGGCTCCGCTCAGCCCTCAGCCCTCAGCCCTCAGCCCCAGCCCTCAAATCAGCTTCGCCGCCGCGAGCTCGCGCTTGAGGTAGGCGTAGTAGATCGGTGCCGCGATCAGGCCGGCCGCGCCGAATGCCGCCTCCATGAACAGCATCGCGATCAGCAGCTCCCATGCGCGGGCACGGATCTGGGTGCCGACGATGCGCGCATTGAGGAAGTACTCGAACTTGTGGATCACGATCAGGTAGACCAGCGCCGATACCGCGACGCCGAGCGAGACCGACAGGCCCATCACGAAGATCAGCGTGTTCGAGACGAGGTTGCCGACCACCGGCAGCAGCCCGACGACGAAGGTCGCGATCACCAGCGTCTTGGCGAGCGGCAGTTCGACGTGGAACAGCGGCAGCACGATCAGCAGGTAGATCGCGGTCAGCAGGGTGTTGAATGCGGAGATCTTCACCTGCGCGAACACGATGTCGTGGAACGAATGCACGAGGTGCATCGAGCGCGTGACCAGCTCGTTGACCAACGGCGCGTCGCGCCGCAGCGGGCGCGCACTCGCGAGCGCGACCATCGCGCCGAGCACCATGCCGATCAGCAAGTGCACCACCACGCGCGCCGCGGTGGCGCCGGCCACCTGCAGCTGGGCGGCGTGTTCGCGCAGCCATTCGATCGCCCCCGCGCGGAAGTCGTCGATGCTGTCGGGCAGGTAGTCGACCACGACCTGCGGCAGCTGGCCGCGCGCGCGCTCGATCAGCGGCATCATGTTCTCGAACACGAGGCTCGGATTGCCGCGCTCGCTGCGCAGGAACGCGATCGAACCGAGGATCGCAAGCGTCAGCAGGCTCACCACCACCGCGCTCAGCAGCGCGACGATCAGCCAGTGCGCATGCGTGCCGGGGATCAGGCGCTGCACCGTCGGCGCCAGCGACTCGACCAGCGCATACACCAGCAGGCCGGCCAGCAGCGCGGGCAGCAGGTGCAGCTTCAGCACGAGCAGCAGCAGGGCGATCGCGATCAGGTAGCTGGCAATGCGCGTGATCGCGCCAGGCATCGGGACCATCGTCGTCTCGGGCGGGAGGGGATGCCGCGGGCCACGCTCGCGACGCTGGCATAGACTAGCAGGGCATCGCGGCGTTCCCGGTGCCGCGACCGTGCATCGACCTGCAGGAGTTCCCATGCCGATCCCCCGACTGCCCGCGCTGCATGGCGCTTGCCTGATCCTCGCGTTGTCCATGCTCGCAGGCTGCGCGACCGGTACTGCGCGGCGCGCGGCGATCGCCGGCGGCAGTGACGCGAACCTCCATGCAGTGGCGTGGATGCAGACCTCGGTCGAGCACGACCAGGTCTACCGCAGCGTCTTCCGCGCGGCCTCGAGCCAGCTCGGAGCCGCGCTGGCCGATGCGCACTGGGACGCGCTGCCTGCGGGCGATCGCGACCGTCCGGCCAGCGGCCTCCCGCCTGCGGTGATCGTCGACGTCGACGAAACGATGCTCGACAACTCGCGTTACCAGGCCCGGCTGCTGCGCGACGGCACCGCGTACGCGTCGGCGAGCTGGGATGCATGGTGTCGCGAGCAGGCCGCGAGCGCGCTGCCGGGCGCAGTCGAATTCGCGCAGCAGGCGGTCGCGCGCGGCGTCACGGTGTTCTACGTCTCCAACCGCACGCAGGAGCTCGCGCCGGAGACGCTCGCCAACCTGCGAGCGACCGGCTTTCCGACCGCGCACGGCGACGCGGTATTCCTCGGCAAGGGGTTCGCGGTGGAGGGTTGCACGGTCGCCGACCGCAGCGACAAGAGCTGCCGCCGCCGTCTGGTCGGACGCAGCCACCGCGTCCTGCTGCAGGTCGGCGACCAGCTCGGCGACTTCTTCGAGACGACGGCGCTCACGCCTGCCGAGCGGCGCGCGGCGGCGAGGCCGTGGAACGACTGGTTCGGGCAGCGCTGGTTCATGCTGCCGAACCCGAGCTACGGCAACTGGGCTTCCGCGCCGTACCGCAACGAGCATGCTCTTCCGCTCGAAGCGCAGCGCGAGGCGATCATGAAAAGCCTTTCGTATTAGTGACTTGACATGCAATAGTTCATGTATTGCATAAGCTTCGCCGCCTCGCTAGACTGTGCCCCAGCCACGGCGGGCGCGAGCCTTCGGGCACGCGCCAGCGGCCACCGACCACACCCACAGAACGACGAAGTTCCTCCTCCGGCCTTGCCGGATTCGACCCGGACGGGGCCCAACCCTCCGGGTTTTCTTTTGCGCGCGCGGCGCGGCCGTGCAGTGGTCCGGCACACGGCCGACTGCTAAAGTGCGCGCCCTTCCAATCCATCCCGGGGAACCTCCGATGTTCAAGCCCATGGCCCGCGCCACGCTCGCGGCCGCCCTGCTCGTCTGCGTTGCCGCATGTGGCGAAAAGACCGCCACCGACACCGCGAAGGTCGCCCAGGACACGAGTACCCCGGACGGCACGATCCGCCAGTCGGCCGACTTGCTGAAGAAGGGCGACATCGCCGGCCTGATGGCGCATTCGCTGCCCCCGGCGGAGTTCGCCAAGGCCAAGGCGGACTGGAGCAAGGACGCGAACGAAGATCCGATCACCGACGAGGATCGCCAGAAGTTCGCCGAGACGATGGCGAAGCTGACCGCGCCGGACGCCGAGACCACGCTGTACGCCGAGATCGAGCCGCAGCTCACCGCGTTCGATGCGCAGTACCAGCAGCAGGTGCCGATGTACGTCGCGATGGGTTCGGGCTGGCTGCAGGGCATGGTGCAGCAGAGCAAGGACATGAGCGAGGAGTCCAAGCAGCAGGCGATCGCGGCGATCAATGCGCTCGCGGCGTGGGTGCAGAAGACGCGCTTCACCGAGCCCGAATCGGTCAAGAAGGTGCTCGCGATCGCGAGCCGCGCCGCGCGCGAGATGAACCTCAAGACGCTCGACGAGGCGCGTGCGCTGAGCTTCGAGCAGTCGATGGACAAGGGTCGCATCGCGTTCCTCGCACTGAAGGAGGCGCTCGCGGTGTACGGCTTCTCGATCGACCAGACGCTCGACTCGGTCAAGCCCGAAGTGCTGTCCAACGACGGCAAGACCGCGAAGGTGAAGGTCGGCTACACGCTGCTCGGCACGCCGCTCGCGATGGAGACCGAACTGGTCAACCGCGAAGGCCGCTGGTACGGCAAGGAGGCGCTCGACAAGCTCGCCGAAGCGCGTGCCGAGGCCACTGCGTCCGAACCCGCGGTCGCACCGGCGGACGCACCGGCGGACGCCGCGCCGGCCGCGGAATAAGCCGCAGGCACCGGCACATCCGGGGCGATCGAGCCCCGGATGTGCGGGCGCGCCACGCGCGCCGCCGGGTCCTCTAAACTTCCGGCATGAACGACTCCATTCCGGCGCCGCGCGCGGCCGCCGCCCAGACTCCCGCCTGGCTCACCCTCGCAGGCGCGCTGCTGCGCCCGTGGATCCGCATCCGGCGCACGCCCGACGACGCGCATGCATTGCTGCCCGACGACCCGCGGCCGACGGTCTACGTGATCGAGCGCTATGGCCTCTCGGACACGCTGATCCTCGAGCAGGCCTGCGAGGAAGCCGGCCTGCCCTCGCCCTACGAAGCGGCCGAGCGCCTCCCGATCCGGCGCAGGCGCGCGGTCGTCACGCTGTCGCGGCGACCGCGCCTGTTCGGGCGCCAGCCGCATCCGTCACGCTCGGAAACGCTGAGCCTGCTCGCCGACATCGTGCGCGCGGATGCCGACAAGGACGTGCGGCTGGTGCCGGTGTCGATCTTCGTCGGTCGCGCGCCCGACCGCGAATCGGGCTGGTTCAGCGTGCTGTTCTCCGAGAACTGGGTGGTGGTCGGCCGCTTCCGCCGGCTGCTCGCGCTGGCGCTCAACGGCCGCGACACGCACGTGCAGTTCGCCGCGCCGGTCAGCCTGCGCGAAGTGATCGCCGACCAGGCCGATGCCGAGCGTGGCGTGCGCAAGCTGCAACGCATCCTGCGCGTGCATTTCCGGCGCGTGCGGGCGATCGTGATCGGTCCCGACCTTTCGCACCGACGCACCGTCGTCGATGCGCTGCTCAACGCCGAACCGGTGCGCGAGGCGATCGTGACCGCCGCGAGCAAGGAGGGCATCGACGAAGCCGCTGCGCGCGCGCGCGCGCGGCGCTACGCGATGGAAATCGCGGCGGACTACTCGCACCCGGTCGTGCGCTCGATGTCGTTCCTGCTCAAGGGCTTCTGGAACAAGCTCTACGACGGCATCGACATGCACCACTTCGACACCCTGCGCAGCGCCGCGCCCGGCCACGAAGTGATCTACGTGCCCTGCCACCGCAGCCACGTCGATTACCTGCTGCTGTCCTACCAGCTGCTCCACAACGGCATCGCGATTCCGCACATCGGCGCCGGCATCAACCTCAACCTGCCGGTAATCGGCCCGATCCTGCGCCGCGGCAGCGCGTTCTTCCTGCGCCGCACGTTCAAGGGCGACGCGCTCTACTCGACCGTGTTCCGCGAGTACATCAGCCAGTTGTTCGCACGCGGCGTCTCGCTCGAGTACTTCATCGAAGGCGGGCGCTCGCGCACCGGGCGCCTGCTGCAACCGCGCGGCGGCATGCTGTCGATGACGCTGCGCAGTTTCCTGCGGGAATCGCGCCGGCCGGTCGTGTTCCAGCCGGTCTACATCGGTTACGAGAAGGTCATGGAAGGCGATGCCTACATCGGCGAACTCTCGGGCAAGCCGAAGGAGAAGGAATCGCTGCTCGGCTTCCTGCGCGCGTTCGGCGTGCTGCGCCAGCGCTACGGTCGCGTCGCGCTGAACTTCGGCGAGCCGATCCCGCTGGTGCCGCTGCTGGAGGAAGTCGCGCCCGACTGGCGCGCCGCGACCGCCGATCCGGACGCCAAGCCCGAGTGGCTCAATCCCGCGGTCGACGTGCTCGCCACGCGCATCCAGGAAAACATCAACCGCGCCGCGCACGTCAATCCGATCAACCTGCTCGCGGTCGCGTTGCTCGCCACGCCCAAGCATGCGATGGCCGAAGCCGACCTCGTCGCCCAGCTCGCGCTGTGCCAGCGCCTGCTCGCGGCGCTGCCGTACTCCGACCGCGTGACGGTCACGCCGCTGGACCCGATCGCGATCATCGCCTACGGCGAGCGCATGCAATGGATCCGCCGCGTCGCGCACCCGCTCGGCGACGTGCTCACGGTCGATGCCAAGCAGGGCGTGCTGCTGAGCTACTTCCGCAACAACGTCACGCACCTGTTCACGACCGCGGCCTGGGTCGCCTGCTGCTTCCTCAACAACCGCCGGCTCGCGCGCGCGTCGATCCTGCGCCTCGGCCGCATCGTCTATCCGTTCGTGCAGGCCGAGCTGTTCCTGCCGTGGACCGAGCAGGCATTCGGCGAGCGCATCCAGGCGACGCTGGAGTTCTTCATCGAGGCCGACCTCCTGCATGCCGACGCGGACGGGCGCATCATCGAGCGTGGACCGGGACAGGGCGATGCCGCGTTCCGCCTGCGCGCACTCGCGCACACGCTGCTGCCCTCGATCGAGCGCTACTACATCGGCCTCGCGCTGCTGGTGAAGAACGGACCCGGCACGCTCAGCGCGGGCGAGCTCGAGAACCTCTGCGCGTTGACCGCCCAGCGCCTGTCGCTGCTGCACGAGCTCAATGCACCGGAGTTCTTCGACAAGAGCCTGTTCCGCGGCTTCATCCAGAAGCTGCGCGAGCGGCGCGTGGTCCGGGGTGATGCCAACGGCAAGCTGGTGTTCGACAAGGAACTCGAGATCGTCGCGCACGATGCGCGCGTGATCCTCTCGCGCGAGATCCGCCACGGCATCCTCAAGCTCACGCCCGAGAAGCAGGCCGCGCTGAGCCAGGCCACGGGCTGATTCCCGCGCCCGTTCCCGTGGGAGGGGCTCCAGCCCCGAGCCTTTCGCTGATCCGGTCCTCGTGGTCGCGCCCACCGGCGCTCGATCGACGCGTCCGCGCGATGATTTCCTACGCGCACTCGCGCGACCCGCCACTGCACCGGCGCGCCGCCTGCATCCAGACTGCGAGGCAACCCGGCACGTGCCGGGGACGACGCGGCTCGTCGTTCGGCGTCCATGCGTGACCTTCGTCCCGGTTCGGGATGGACACGCGCGACGACGCGCAGGCAGCCGACCTGGTTTCGGATCACCGGTCGCGCCCAGCGGGCGCATGACGCAGCCGGAACTTCGAGACAGTCCCGCCCGGCGCATGGCGTCCGCGCCTGCGCGTCGCTTGCCGCGGTTCCCTTGTTGCCCTGTTCGCACGATGGAGAAACCCCCGATGCGTATCCGTCCAATCGTTCTCTCGCTCGCCGTGTCCATGTGCACGGCCCTGCCCGCCGCCGCCCAATCGCGCGGCGGCAGCGTCGATCCCGTCGCTTCCGACCCGCCACGCGAGCCCGCCGCCGCACTCGAGCAGGCGACGCTCGCCGCCGCGCGCGCGCAATGGCCTGCGCTGTTCGAGAACGCGTATGCGCGCTATCCGGAACTGCCGCGCGGCCTGCTCGAATCGATCGCGTACGTGCAGAGTCGCTGGACGATGCTCGATGGCGCCCGCGCCGAAGATTCGGAATCCGCGCCGGCGATCGGCCTGATGGGCCTCTACCAGGGCGATGGTTTCGTCGACCAGGTCGGCGACGCGGCCGCGCTGCTCGGCGTGCCGCGTGAGCGCGTCGAACGCGAGGCGTACTGGAACATCCTCGCTGCGGCCGCGCTGCTGTCGGATGCCGCGTCGCGGATCGCGCCCGATGCGAGCGAGGCCGACCTGCTCACGGCGTACGCGGGCTTCGCCGGCGCGCGCGCCGATGCGATCGCCGCGTTCGCGCGCGAGAGCTTCGCCTACGACGTGCTGCTCGCGCTCGATCGCGGCGCGGACGACGACGGCATCCGCATCGGCGCGCGCGCGATCGAATGGGAGCAGCAGTTCGGCGCCGACGCGCTGGTGCGCCAGCGCGCGCCGTTCGTGCGCCTCGACCTTTCGCGCGGCAGCGTCGAGGCCCACGGCTACGTGATCGACCCGCGCGACGAAACGCTGCATGCGCCCGGCGGCATCCCCGGCGTCAACAGCACCGACTATGCACCTGCATTGTGGGTGGCCTCGCCGTACTACCACTCGCGTGGAACCACCGCCAGCGCGGTCACGATCCACACGATGCAGGGCTCGTACGCGGGCAGCATCGCCTGGTTCCAGAACAATCCGTACTCGGTCAGCGCGCATTACCTGATCCGCAGCTCGGACGGCCAGGTCACGCAGATGGTGCGCGAAGCGCAGGCCGCGCACCACGTCGGCAGCCAGAACAGCTACACGCTCGGCATCGAGCACGAGGGCTACGTCGACAACGCGGCCTGGTACACCACCGCGATGTACAACGCGTCGGCGGCGCTGACGCGCCACTTCTGCTCGCGCCACGCGATCCCGTGCGCGAGCGCGTACAACGGGCCCGCGCATGGCGGCATCAACGTCCTGCCGGCCTCGGTGAAGGTCAAGGGACACCAGCACTACGCCGGCCAGTCGCACGTCGATCCCGGCATCAACTGGGACTGGCGCCGTTACTACACGCTGCTGAACCCGGGCAGCAGTGGCAATCCGCGCACGCTCGACAGCTTCGAGGCCGGCGAAGGCCACTTCAACACCGCGCCGGGTTATTCCGGCAGCACCACCGGCATCGCTTCGACGTCGACGGCCGATCGGAACTGCACGATCGCGCGTGTCGGCAGCTGCTCGGAGCACCTCAGGCTGGTGGACAACGCGGCCAACACCCAGGCGTGGTCGGTGCGGTTCCTGTCGGGCAGCGGCGCACCGTCCGCGAACACCAGCGTCGCGCGCAACGGCCGACTCGGCTTCTGGGTCCATGTCGCCGGCAGCGGTTTCAGCGTCGGCATCGGCATCGATGATTCGGACGGCACGGAACGCTCGACCCAGCGCGCGGTGGCCGCGAACACGTGGACCTGGGTCGAGTGGAACCTCGTCGACGCCGCTGTCTGGAACGCGTGGGTCGGCGGCAACGGCGCGATCACGGCCGCCAACGTCACGGTCGATGCAATCTGGCTCGAACGTGCGCACACGACCCATGTCGTGAACGCCTATCTCGACGAAGTGCGCTGGGCGCCGAACTGACGGCGCACGCCGGGACGATGGCGGCCGGCCGCGCGGCAGTCGCCTTCGCGTGCATCAGGCATCGAGGTCGGGAATCAGCTTGTCCTCGAGCCAGGCGATCATGTCCTTGAGTCTGAGCTTGCGCTTCTTGAGGCGCGTGAGCTGCAACTCGTCGTCGACCGGCCCGGCCGCGAGTCGCGCGATCGCGGCATCGAGGTCGCGATGCTCCTGCCGGAGTTCGGCGAGCTTGCGCGCGAGGGTGGCGGGATCGTCGTCGTACATGTGTGCGCCCGGGGGGCGGCCCAGTGTAGTCCGCCGCGGGCCGCGACCGCACGCTCGCGGCTGTGCTGCCGCTCCCGTGGGAGGGGCTTCAGGCCGATGGGACGCGCGAAAGCTCAGGATCGAAGTCCCTCCGACAAGAGCGTGCAGAATGTGCATGGCCCTGGCGTTGCCTTTCGCGCGTGCGACCCGCACGAGCGAGACCAGAGGCGGGTTTCTACAGCGCGCGCGCGAGCTCGGCGATCCTCTGCGGCGTGAAACCGAAGAAGTCGAACAGCACCGCGCCCGGCGCCGACTCGCCGAAGCGGTCGATGCCGACCACGGTGCCGTTGCCGCGCACGTACTTCCACCAGAGCGCGCTGCTGCCGGCTTCGATCGCGATCTTGGCCACGTGTTCGGGCAGCACCTGCGCGCGCCACGCGTCGTCCTGACGGTCGAATGTCGTGGTCGACGGCATCGATACGACGCGTGTCGCGAGACCCTCGGCCTCGAGCAGCGTCTTCGTCGCGAGCGCGAGGCCGACCTCCGAGCCGGTGGCGATGAGGATTCGCTGCGGCGTGCCGCCCGCGGCTTCGGCGAGCACGTAGCCGCCGCGCTCGATCGCGGCGATCTGCGCCGGGTCTCGCGGCACGAAAGGCAGGTTCTGGCGCGACAGCGCGAGCGCGGTCGGCGCGGTCCTGCGCCGCAACGCGAGCGTCCAGGCGACCGCGGTCTCGACCGTGTCGCACGGGCGCCAGACTTCGAGGTTCGGGATCAGTCGCAATGA
>DAIOWG010000034.1:0-3039 GCA_036758645.1 Dokdonella sp.
CGCAGGTCGAAGGCCGGAGTCGAAGGGCCAGGTCGCGCCGAGTCCGCGCCGCGCACGCGCTTCGACTCCGCGGCCTGCGGCCGCTGCGCTCAGCGCGAACGTCCGAGGTGGGGTCGCTGGCCTCGGCGCGAACAAAGCCGGGGGCACCCGCCTTCGCCTCTCAGCCCCCAGCCCTCAGCCCTATACTCGATCCATGCCCCCACGCTCCCGCACCGCGCGGGCCGACGTCCCCGCACGCAGCTGGCTGCCGCGCTTCTGCAGCGGCCCGACGCTGTTCGCGGTGATGATCGTCGCCGAGCTCGTCGCGCTCGTGATCGTGCTCGCGGGCGACGCCGCGCAAACGGGAGGGTGGCGGCGCCTCGCGGTCGTGTCGGTCTACGTGCAGTGGCTCGCACTGCTCAACGCGGTCGTGCTGTGCTCGCTGCGCGGTACGCTCGAACGGCTCGGCCTCGCGCGGGGATTCTCCATCGCGTGGTGCGCGAGCGTCGTGGTGACCGCGCTCGGCGCGCTCGTGGTCTGCCGGCTCGACCAGGCACTCGGTCTCGGCCTCACGGTGCCGCCGCACGCGAGCGCGCGATTCGTGTTCGCGAACGCCGCGATCTGCGCGCTGATCGCGGCCGCGTTGCTGCGTTACCTGTACGTGCTCGAACAATGGCGGGAGCGCGTGCGCGCGGCGGCCAAGGCGCAGGTCGACGCGTTGCAGGCCCGCATCCGGCCGCATTTCCTGTTCAACAGCATGAACACGATCGCGAGCCTGATCCGCACGCGCCCGCGCGAAGCGGAGCGCGCCGTCGAAGACCTCTCCGACCTGTTCCGCGCCGCGCTCGGCGCCGACGACCGGCCCGGCACGCTCGGCGGCGAACTCGACCTGATCGCGCGCTACCTCGACATCGAGCGGCTGCGCCTCGGCGAGCGGTTGCGCGTCGAGACCGACCTCGACGCGTTGCCGCGCGCGATGCCGCTGCCGCCGCTGCTGCTGCAGCCCCTGGTCGAAAATGCGGTCTACCATGGCGTGCAACCGCTCGCGCAAGGCGGCGTGGTCGAGCTGCGCGGGCGTCGCGCGGATGGCTACGTCGAGTTCAGCGTGCGCAACCCGCGTCCGGCGCAGCCGAACGCGCGCCGCAACGGCGTCGCGCTCGCGAACATCCGCGCGCGCATCGAGTACCATTTCGGCGCACGCGGGGAGCTGCGCGTGGAGGAAGGCGCGGACTGTTACCTCGCGCACGTGCGCCTGCCGGAGAACACGGACCGATGAAAGCCCTGGTCGTCGACGACGAGCCGCTCGCGCGCGAACGCCTGCGCGCGCTGCTCGGCGACATCGAAGGCATCGAAGTCGTCGGCGAGTCCGGCAATGGTCGCGAAGCGATCGAGGCGGTCGCGGCGCACGCGCCGGACCTGCTGCTGCTGGACATACGGATGCCGCTGATGGACGGACTCGAAACCGCACGTCACCTCGGCGGACTGGAGTCGCCGCCCGCGATCATCTTCTGCACCGCCTACGAGGACCATGCGCTCGAAGCGTTCGAGGCGAACGCGGTCGATTACCTGGTCAAGCCCGTGCGCGGCGACCGCCTGCAGGCGGCGATCGCGAAGGCGCGGCGCTGGAACGGCGACGACGCCCGTCGGCTCGGCAGCGCGCTCGGCGCGGACTCGCGCCGCAGCCACCTCTGCGCGCGCGTGCGTGGCAGCCTCGTGCTGGTGCCGGTCGCGGAGATCCGTTACCTGCTGGCCGAGGACAAGTACGTGGTGGTGCACCACGCGCACGGCGAGGTACTCGTGGAGGAATCCCTGAAGGCGCTCGAGGACGAGTTCGGCGAGGATTTCGTGCGCATCCATCGCAACTGCCTGGTCGCCCGCTCGAAACTCGCCGGGCTGGTGCGCAGCGCGGACGGGCGCGTGTTCGCGAGTGTCGAGGGCGGATCCGCCGCGCTCGAGGTGAGCCGGCGCAATCTTCCCGCGTTGCGCAAGCTGGTGCGTTCGCTGTGAAGACGCTGCGCATCGCCACGCGCAAGAGCGCGCTCGCACTCTGGCAGGCCGAGCACGTCGCCGCGCGCCTGCGTGCTTTGCATGCCGACCTCGCGGTCGAGCTCGTCCCGATGACCACGCGCGGCGACCAGGTGCTCGACCGCCCGCTCGCCGAGATCGGCGGCAAGGGCCTGTTCCTCAAGGAACTGGAAGTCGCGATGCTCGAGCATCGCGCCGACATCGCGGTGCATTCCTTCAAGGACGTGCCGATGCTGCTCGAGCCTGGCTTCCGGATCGGCGCCGTGCTCGAACGCGCCGACGCGGCCGATGCGTTCATCAGCAACGCGCATGCGCGCATCGACGAACTGCCGCGCGGCGCGCGCGTGGGCAGTTCTTCGCTGCGACGACAGGCGCAACTGCGCGCGCTGCGGCCGGACCTCGAACTGCGCGACCTCCGCGGCAACGTCAACACGCGCCTCGCGCGGCTCGACGCCGGCGATTACGACGCGATCATCCTCGCCTGTGCCGGCATCGAACGGCTCGGCCTCGGCGCGCGCGCGCGCTCGCGACTGGCGCCGCCGCAGTGGCTGCCGGCGGTCGCGCAGGGCGCGATCGCGATCGAATGCCGCGAAGGCGATGCCGACGTGCTCGAGCTCGTTGCGGGCCTTGGCGATGCCGCCACCGCGCGCTGCGTGGCTGCCGAGCGCGCGATGAACCTGCGCCTGCACGGCAGTTGCAACGTCCCCGTAGCGGGATACTGCATCGAGACCGAAGCGGGGTTCGCGCTGTGGGGCCTCGTCGGCGACGCAGTGACCGGACAGCTCGTGCGCGCGGAGATGGACGGCGCATTCGCGGATCCCGCGTTGCTCGGCGAGGCGGTCGCGGGCCTGCTGCTGGAACGCGGCGCGGCAGAGATCCTTGCGCGCCACGCCGGGCGCCAATGACCGCGAGCGCGTTTTCGCAGGAGCGCACCCCGTGCGCGATCGCGCCAATCGGAATGCCCTCGCGTCACCGGTTTACTGCGCGGATCGCCCACAGGGTGGGCTCCTGCGAAAAGCTGCACGGGCTGCTGTA
>DAIOWG010000034.1:3139-15160 GCA_036758645.1 Dokdonella sp.
CGCCCACAGGGTGGGCTCCTGCACCACATGCGCGCGACGTCGGGACTCGCGCGCAGGTGCGCTACTTCGCGCCGAAGTTGTAGACCAGGTTGGTCGTCATGAGCTGGTCGGTCTTCTTCAGGCCTGCAGCGACCTCGGAGTTGCGGCGAATCTGGTAACCGGCCTTGAGCGCGAACGACTTGTTGATCGCAACCTGCAGGCCCGCGTCGTTCTGCATGAAGGTGTTGTCGCTGCCCGCTTCGACGAGAAACGTATTCACGAATGCGGTGTTGTCGCTGAAATTGTGCTTGTACGCGACGAGGCCGCGGCCGACCACCTCGCCTTCGGCGTCAAAGCTGTGGCGCACCGGCACGCCTTCGACGAGCTCGGGGCCGTACACGTCGACCGGCTGGTAGCGCTTGTAACCCGGACCCGCTTCGAACGAAAGCTCGTTGCGCTGGTTCTTGAGCACGGTGTAGCCGTAACCGACCGAGGCGACGGCCTGGTACTCGAACGGCGAGAAGTCGTCGTTCTCGTAACGCAGGGCGCCGACCACGTAGCTGCGCTCGTCGAGCTTGTAGCCCACCGAAGCGCCGCCCTCGTAACGATTGGCGGTGAGGTCGAAGTTCTTCACGCTGGTCACTTCGCCGTCGACGACCGTGGTCGCGGTGACTTCGCCCTTGCTGCGCAGCGCGGTCAGGTAGAAGTGGTCCTTCCATGTCTCGTCTTCCTTCTTGAACTCGAGCTTGGCATTGAGGTTCTCGGATTTCGCATTGCCGCGCGAGGCCGCGAAGCCGAGCTCACCGGAGCCCGACCAGCCGTCGTCGGCGAGTGCGCAGGCAGGCAGCGCGAGCAGCAGCGCGAGCGGGATCAGTTTCTTGTTCATCGGGACACTCCATCGATGGCGGGCACAAAAAAGACCGCACGAGGCGGCCTGGTCGGGCGCGATCCTCGTCGATGCGCGCTGAAAACGGCGTGAACGGGCACGCGCCCGCTTGTGAACAAGGGTGGCGCCGCGCGGTCGCTCAGCGCGCGTAGTAGGCCATCACCGCGTGCTTCGCTTCGGCGAAGAACAGCCAGCGTTCGACGAACAAGTCCGCGAGGCCTGCGGCCAGCGCGAGCCACGCGGCGGGCATTCCGATCGCAGGCACGACGAGCGCGACCAGGGCCAGCAGTCCCGGCACGAGGAACGCGAGCACCAGCGCGATGCGGCGCAGCTTGCGAGCATGCTTGCGCGCGAGCACGAAACCCATTTCGTGCGTGAGGTAGTTCTCCTCGGTGTGCGGCGCTTCGAACGACCGCACGTCGCCGAGTCCGGACAACCCCGTCGCGTGGCCAGCGTCGGGGGCGGGCAACGCATCGATCGCGTGCCAGTAGCGAAGTTTGAGCCAGGTGCATGCTGCAGCGAGAACGATGATGCCCGCGAACAGCGGCACGCGCCAAATTGGCCCGACCGCCGCAAACAGCGTTCCGGATGCGGCCAACAGCAGCGCGCCGCCGAGCAGCGCCATCAGCAGGTACCCAGGCATCACGCGGGGATCGCGCCATGCGCGGATCGGCGGCAGGCTGGAATAGATGTTGGCGGTGCAATACACGGTGGCCAGGGAACCTGCGGCGAGCGCGGCGCCGCACACGCGCAAGCCCAGGCCAGCGTCCGCGATGAACGCGCCATGCAGGTGATCTGGGGCGCCTCCGAGGGCGGAGAGCAGGTCGGCGAGCAGGATCGTAGCGGGAACGAACGTCAGCAGCGCCAGCACGCCCTCGCGCGAGAGCCACGAGCTGCGCCACTGGGACAGGGCGCGCCATGCGCGGAGCGGCTTGCCGAGGTGTCCGAGTGAACAGGACAATCCGGCGGCAACCAGCGCAAACGCCAATACGAAGCCCGTGGGATCCGGATATACGCCGCGGCAATGCACGACCAACTTCCCGCCGTCCATCGAGGGCAGGTCGCAGAACGGGCCCACGGCCAACGCGAGGCCGAACAAGACCCACGTGCCGTAGCCGATGCCCGACAGCACGGTGAAACAGATGATCGAAAACGTCGGCCGCATCGCGGATTCCTTTCCTCAGCGCGACAGCGCGCGGTCCAGCCAGCGCAGCACGCCCGGGAGTTGCGCGGGATCGAGGGCTCCGTCGGCGCTGCGGGACGGGTCGCGGGCGGGCACCGGATCGGACGCGCCGCATCCGCCGCGGCGTGGCCGCGGCGGCAGGTAGCGATTGACCGGCGCATAGCCGAACTCGGGCATCAACGCATAACCCTCACGCTCGGCCACGAGCTTGGACACCTTCGATTCCGCATCACCGAGATCGCCGAAATGCCGCGCGCGCGTCGGGCACGCCATCACGCACGCGGGCTGACGGTCGGCCTCGTCGAGCGTCTCGTTGTAGATGCGGTCGACGCACAACGTGCACTTCTGCATCGTGCCGCGCGCGACGCTGTACTCGCGCGCGCCGTACGGGCAGGCCCAGGAACACAGCTGGCAGCCGATGCACGTGTCCGCATCGACGAGCACGATGCCGTCCTCGGCACGTTTGTAGCTCGCGCCGGTCGGACACACGGTCACGCAGTCCGGCGTCTCGCAGTGCAGGCAGGAGCGGGGGAAGTGGACGGTTTGCGCCTGCGCGCCGGGAATGGGGGACGGGGTATGGGGCATGGCGGGAGCGGTGGAAGGTGACGCGGGCATGGCCTTCTTGCCCATTCCCCATACCCCGTTTTCCATTCCCGGTTCCACCGCGTACGAATGCACGCGGTTGAACCACACGCCATGCGGTTCGGCGCCGTGGGGATCGGCGTCGGGCAGCGGGCCGAAGTCGCCGCCGTCGTTCCATTCCTTGCAGGCGACCGCGCAGGCGTGGCAGCCGACACAGGTGTCGAGGTCGATCACGAGGCCGAGCTTTCGCGGTGATGGCGGGGGCAGCGTCGTCATGCGCGCATGCCCTGCGCTCGCGTCATCCGGATCTCATGGCCTTCACGCCCCGGTTCGGGATCGCATTCGATCCGCACGCGCAGGTCGAACCATGCGGCCTGTCCGGTGACCGGATCCGCGTTCGCGTAGCCGGGAGAACCGTCGCGTTCGCGCAGCGATTCGTCGATCAGGTGATTGAGCAGGAAGCCGTCGGTGAACTCGGGCGCGCCCGCGCCGAGCTTCCACGCGCCCTTGCGCTTGCCGATCGCGTTCCAGGTCCAGACGGTACCGGGCGCGGTGCCGGTGTGCGTGCGCGCCTGCACGCGGATGCGGCCGAGTTCCCCGACCAGCCAGATCCAGTCGCCATCGGCGACGCCATTCGCGTCCGCCGTGACCGGATGGAGGTACAGATAGTTGCGCGTCGCGATCTGGCGCAGCCACCGGTTCTGCGAGCCCCAGGCGTGGTACATGAACATCGGGCGCTGGGTGATCGCGCTGAGCGGATAGGGCCGAGGATCGAGGGCCGAGGGCTGGCCCTCGCCAGTGACGTCGCGCAGATCTCCATACCAGAAGGGCAAGGGGTCGAAGAAGCGATCGACGCGCGCGCGGTCGCGTTCGGGCGGTTGCGCGGCGCCGTGGCCTCGTGCGGCGAGGCGGAAGCGCTGCAGTGACTCGGCGTAGAACTGCATCACGATCGGCTGGCTGGAACCGACGAAGCCGAGCGACCTCGCCCACTCGAGGTAATCGCGGTTGGCCATCTTGTAATAGCGGCCCGCGGCGGGCACTTCGCGGTGCCAGAAGCAGTCGTGTTCGATGTAACGTTCGAGCTGGCCCGGATTGGGCGCGCCGATGCCGTCCTGCGCATCGTCCGCGCCGCGCCAGCCTGCAAGCAGGCCGACGCCGGGCGCGCGCTCGTGGCGCACGATGTAGTCGGCATAGTCGCGGTACCTCGCGGCGCCGGTTTCGTCGACGAGCCCGGGCAGGCCGATGCGTGCGCCGAGATCGATCAGCACGTCCTGGAACGGACGCACGTCGCGATCGGGCGCGACCACCGGCCGGCGGATCGCATCGCTGGCGCCGTCGGCATCCGAAATCGGGCGGTCGAGCAGGCTGATGCAATCGTGCCGCTCGAGGTAGGTCGTGTCCGGCAGCACGAGGTCGGCGAACGCGACGGTTTCCGAATCGTAGGCATCCGCATAGATGATGCGCGGGATCGCGTACTCGCCGGTGGATGCGTCGCGTGCGCAAAGCAACTCGCGCGTGCGCGTCGTGTTCATCGCGGAGTTCCAGCCCATGTTCGCCATGAACAGGAACAGGGTGTCGATGCGATGCGGATCGCCGGCCACGGCATTCGCGATCACGTTCTGCAGCATGCCGTGCGCGGCGAACGGATGCTGCCACGAGAACGCCTTGTCGATGCGGCGCGGCGCGCCGTCGACATCGACGAGGAGGTCGGCGGGCACGTGCACGTAGCCGAGCGGTCCGGCATCGAGCGCACCATTGTCCTTGCGCTGCTTGCCCGGGCGGTTCGGCGGCGGCGCCGGTTTCGGGTATGGCGGCTGGTAGCGGAAGCTGCCGGGCGTGTCGATCGCACCCAGGATCATCTGCAGCAGGTGCAGCGTGCGGCAGGTGTGGAAGCCGTTCGCATGCGCGGAGATGCCGCGCATCGCGTGCATCGCGACAGGGCGTCCCGTCATCGTCGCATGTTCGCGGCCCCAGGCGTCGGTCCAGGGCTGGTGCAACGTGATCGCCTGCTCGAACGCGACCTCGGCGAGCTCGCGCGCGAGCCGGCGGATCGTGTCGGCCTCGACGCCGCAGGTCGTCGCGACCGCATCGGGCGCGTACTGGGCCGACATGAAGCGCTCGGCGAACAGCTGGAACGCGGGGACTGCGGCGCGCCCGTCCGCGAGCGTGTACTTGCCGACCACCAACGGCGCGATGTCGATCGCATCCGCGCGCGCCAGCACGTGATCGCGATCATGGGCAGCGCCGGGTCGACGGGTTGGACGCGTCGCGCACAGTGCATGGCCGTCCGCGTCGCGCGCGATCATCCCGTCGTCGGCGTCGCCGGGCGCCTGCACGACGAGATGGTGCGCATTCGTGTAGCGCACGAGGTAGTCGAGGTCGACGCGGTCGTTGCGCAGCAGTTCGTGGATCAGCGCGCCCGCGAGCAGGCCATCGGTGCCCGGGTTGACCGGCACCCATTCGTCCGCGATCGCGCCGTAGCCACTGCGCACGGGATTGACCGCGACGATCTTCGCGCCGCGCGCCTTGAGCCGGCCGAGTCCGAGCTTGATCGGATTGGAGTCGTGGTCCTCCGCAACGCCCCAGAGCATCAGGTACTTCGTCAACGCCCAGTCGGGCTCGCCGAACTCCCAGAAGCTGCCGCCGAACGTGTACATGCCCGCCGCGGCCATGTTGACCGAGCAGAACCCGCCGTGCGCCGCGTAGTTGATCGTGCCGAACTGCTGCGCCCACCAGCCGGTCAGTGCCTGGCTCTGGTCGCGGCCGGTGAAGAACGCGAGCTGGTCCGGATCGCGTGCGCGGATATCGCCGAGCCACTTCGCCGCGAGCGCGAGCGCCTCGTCCCATTCGATCTCGCGGAACTCGCGCGCGCCGCGCTCGCCGACGCGAAGCAGCGGCTTGGTCAGGCGCGCGGGCGAGTAGTGCTGCATGATGCCGGACGAGCCCTTGGCGCAGATCACGCCCTGGTTGACCGGGTGCTTCGGGTTGCCGTCGATGTAGCGCACGCGCCCGTCTTCGAGGTGCACGCGGATGCCGCAGCGGCAGGCGCACATGTAGCACGTGGTCGTCTTGACCTCGTCGCCGGTCGGCCGGTCGAGATTCAGGTGCGCATGCGGCATGGGAACCCGTCGGGACGCCGGCTCGGTCGCGGCGATCGCGTCAATGGTAGCCGAAGCGCCATCGCCGCAACCCGATTGCGCCATGATCCCGCCTCCCTCCATGCCGTGCACGCGTGCATGATCGGCAACGGTGAGGAGTGGCGAGGTCGATTCCGATGCTTCGAGTCCTGTTGTGCGCACTGCTGCTCTGGCCCGCGCTCGCGCTCGCGCGCGGCGAGAGCTGGCGCGATCATCCGGAATGGGAGACGCAATTCTCCGATCGCGGCGTCAGCGGCAGCATCGTCGTTTACGACGAGCGTGCGCAGGCCTGGCACGTGTTCGATCGTGCGCGCGCACAAGCCCGTTACAGCCCGGCGTCGACGTTCAAGCTGTTCAACGCGCTGGTGGCGCTCGAGGCCGGCGCGGTCGCGGACGAGCACGAGGTCATGCGCTGGGACGGCGTGAAGCGCACGTTCGACGACTGGAACCGCGACCACACGCTCGCGAGCGGGATGAAATTCTCGGTCGTCTGGTACTACCAGGCGATCGCGCGCCGCATCGGCGCAGCGCGCATGCAAGCCTGGCTCGATCGCGTCGGCTACGGCAACCGCGACATCGGCGGCGGCATCGACCGCTTCTGGCTGGATGGCGCGCTGCGCATCTCCCAGGTCGAGCAGGTCGCGTTCCTGCGCCGGCTCGCGTCGGGCACGCTGCCATTCCGGCCCGGCGTGCAGGAAGCGGTGCGGCGCATCGCGATCGTCGAAGCCGCGCCGGGCTGGATCCTCTACGCGAAGACCGGCTGGGCGCTGGTGGGCGCGGAACAGGCCGATTTCGGCTGGTACGTGGGTTGGCTCGAACGCGACGGCCGGCGCTGGCTGTTCGCGCTCACGATCGACATGCCGCGTGCGCGCGAGGATGCGCCAAAGCGCATCGCGATCGCTCGGTCGGTGCTCGCGCGGATCGGCGCGTTGCCGGGCGATCCGCCTGCAACGCGCCCTGCGGCACCGCGTGGATCACGGTGATGCGATGCGGATCGACGGATCGTCGTAGCTGCTGTAGCGCACGCGCGTGCTCGACTTGACGCCCATGAAACTGCCGCTGGAATCGGTCTGGAGCGGCAGGCCGCTCGCGATCGAGACCCAGGTCTTCGCGTCGGCCTTGACCGGTTCGGTCACGGTGTAGGCGTAGACTTTCGCGGGTTCGCCATCGACCGCATCGTCCGGCAGCGCCTGCACGGTCATGCCACCTGCGACCTGGCGCAGGAACGCCTCGTTGCGGTACTGGGCGGTCAGCTTGGAAACGCCCGGCACCGGCACGCGCGTCATCTGGCCGTCCATGTCCATGTACATCGCGTCGCCGATGATGACCTGGGTGGGGCCGTTCGCGACCTGCATGCGATAGCGGTCCGGCGCGAGGAACTCCATCGCCGAGACCTGCTCGCCCTTCTTGAGATCGGTGATCGTGGCGCGGAAGCTCTTCGCCTGAAGGAATTTCGAGAATGCCGCGTGCAGCTCGTCCTTCGGCGATGCGAAGGCCAGGCTGCTCGAGAGGGCGAGTGCGAAAGCGGTGGAGAGGGTCATGATGCGGCGCATGGAGGGCCTCGTCGGTGGGTGGCAATCCGCAAGAATACGCACGATCGCGCTGATTCAGGACATTGCGCTCGCATCGGCGCACGCGACTTGCCCCGCTGCGCCGCATCGGCGGCTGGCCCCTGCGGGTATCGCCGGCCGTATATGCTGGCGAAACCGGAGTCCGCCGATGCCACGCGCCACGCCTTCCCAGTCGACTTCCGCGCTGTCGCCGAAGGGTGCCACGGCCCGTCTCGCCGCGGCGGCGGCGGTGCTGCTCGTCAATGCGGTACCCGTGGTCGGCGTACTGCGTCATGGCTGGTCGGTCTCCACCGTGCTGCTGCTGTACTGGTTCGAGAACCTGCTGGTCGCGGCGTGCACCTGCGTCCGGATCGCGACGCACCGTCGCCTCACGCGCAAGCGCGGCCATTGGCGCGACGCGCAGCTCGGCGTCAGCAGCAACGGCCAGCCGATACGCGGGGGGCTGCTGCGCGAGTACGCGACCGGCGCGTTCGTGTTCACGCTCGCGCATGGGGTGTTCGTCGCGATGATCGTGTTCGGGCTCGCGAGCGCGCACGCGGACGAGCCGATCTGGCGGTTCTCGTGGTCGCAGGTCGCATGGGGCGCGCTGGTCGTCGCCGCGATGCTCGCGACCGAACTCGCGTTCGACCTCGCGACGATCCGCACGCGCAGCTATGCCTGGCTGCAGGACCAGGTACGGCGCCGCATGGGCCGCGTGGTGATCCTGCACGTGGTGATCATCTTCGGGATGCTCGCGATCGCACTGACCGACTCGCCGCTCGGCGCGCTGTACCTGCTGGTCGGCCTGAAGACACTGTTCGAACTCGGCGCGGGCGCGCCAGGCGATCCGTTGCTGCCCGAGCCGACTCCGGATCCCGGCGCGGCCGAGCCGCCGCGCTGGTTGCTGCGCCTGGCCGACCTCGTCGGCCGGCACAAGGGCGGCGCCGAGGGGTTCCGCGCGCACTGGAAACGCAAGCGCCAGTCGGAGCGCGACGTCGCGCGCGACGACGAGGAGCCGCGCCGGGCATGAGTGCCGCGGATTCGGCACAATAGTCCGATGGACCGCTACGAACGCATCCTCACCCTGCATCGCCTGTTGAAGTCGGCGCGCTATCCGGTGCCGTTCGCGCGCCTCAAGGACGAGCTCGGTTGCTCGCGCGCGACGCTCTATCGCGACATCGCCTTCCTGCGCGACGCGCTCGGTGCGCCGATCGAAAGCGGCGAGGGCGAGGAGGCGACCTTCCGCTATGCGGCCGACGAGGCCGAGCGCTTCGAACTGCCGGGTCTGTGGCTGACGAGCGAAGAGCTTGCCGCGCTGCTCGCACTCAACGAGTTGCTCGGACGCTCCGACCCCGGCGTGCTGGCGGGCGCGCTCGCGCCGTTCCGCGCGCGCATCGAGCGCCTGTTGTCGGACCACTCGAGCGGCCGCACGCTGCCGGTCGAGCGCATCCGCGTGCTCGCGAGCGGTTCGCGCCGGCTCGACCAGGGCGTGTTCCGCACGGTCGCGGGCGCGCTGCTGAATCGCAAGCGGCTCAAGTTCGGTTATCGCGCGCGCTCGACCGAAACGCCGACCGATCGCATCGTCTCGCCGCAGCGGCTCGCTCACTACCGCGACAACTGGTACCTCGATGCCTGGGACCACAGCCGCGATGCGTTGCGAAGTTTCGCGCTCGATCGCATCCGCGCGCCGCTGTTGCAGGACGAACCCGCGCTCGACCGCGAAGGAACCGAGCTCGACGCGCACCTCGCCTCCAGCTACGGCATCTTCTCGGGTGCGCCCAAGGCCTGGGCCACGATCCGCTTCTCGCCGCACGCGGCGCGCTGGGTCGCCGACGAACACTGGCATTCGCAGCAGGAGGGCACGCGCCTGCCCGATGGTCGCTACGAATTGAAGCTGCCGTACTCCAACTCGCGCGAACTGCTGATGGACGTGCTCAAGTACGGGCCGGATGCCGAGATCGTCGCGCCGGTGTCGCTGCGCGAGGAGATGCGCATCCTGCTGCAACTCGCGATCGGCACCTACCAGGACGCGCCGCGGTGAACAGCGCCACGCTCGCACAGGCCCCGTCCGGCGAGCGCGGCGCGAGCGAACCGACGCCGATTTCGCTGGTGCTTGGTTCGGGCGGCGCGCGCGGCTATGCGCACATCGGCGTGATCGAGGAGCTCGAGGCGCAGGGGTATGCGATCCGCTCCCTCGCCGGCAGCTCGATGGGGGCGCTGGTCGGCGGCATTTACGCGGCCGGCAAGCTCGGCGCGTTCCGTGACTGGGCGCAGCCGCTGGCGCGCCTCGACGTGCTGCGTCTGGTCGACTGGACCGTCTACGGAGGGGGTTTCATCAAGGGCGACCGCATCATCGGCGTGCTGCGCGACCTGGTCGGAGACGCCGAGATCGAGGACCTGCCGATCCCTTACACCGCGGTCGCAGTCGACCTCGACGTGCAGCGCGAGGTGTGGTTCTCGCGCGGATCGCTGTTCGATGCAATCCGCGCGTCGATCGCGATCCCGACGATCTTCCGCCCGCATCGTTACCAGGGCCGCCTGCTCGTCGATGGCGGGCTGCTGAACCCGCTGCCGGTATCTCCGACCCTGCGCGACCTCACCGACGCGACGATCGCGGTCGACGTCAATGCGCCCGCCGAACCGCTCGCGTCGGCCTGCGGCGAGCTGGCGCAGGCCCGCGGCTCGGGCGGCCAGGCCACGCCGGAGATGCTGCCGGAGGGCGGCAAGCCGGCTCCGGGCGACGTCGGCAGGGCGACCTATGCACGCCGTATCGGCGACTTCGTCGAGTCCCTGGTCGGCAAGCGCGAGCCGCGTGCGACGGTGCGCGAGCCGGGCATGGTGGAACTGTTCGCGAGTTCGCTCGACGTCGTGCAGGAAACCATCACGCGGCTGAAGATCGCCGCGCAGCCACCCGACCTGCTGGTGACGATTCCGCGCAACGCCTGCGCGTTCTACGAATTCGACCGCGCCGCGGAACTGATCGAGCTCGGCCGCGTGCGCACGCGCGAAGCGCTCGCGCGCTGGACGCCGCCGCGCGCGCGATAGGCCGAGCCGCCCGTACCGCGACCGCTCCGGGCCGTCCTCCGGCCGCAACGGCCCTCGGGTGCGGCGCATCCGAAGCCCGTGTTCGCCTCGCCGCGTTTTTCCGTTTGGGTAGATACAGGCGCCCACTTCGGAGCGCCGGGGAGGCCTGCCATGAACACCCGCACCCTGCTGCTATGCCTGCTCGCATCCGCCGCGTCGGCGGCCACCGCGTCCGCGGCCGCGCCAGGCGGTCATTTCCGTTATGGCGAGGTGCGCATGGAGGTCAGGCACGCCTACGCGTTCGCCGACACCGACGAGGGGCGCGAGGGCAACGTGCTGGTGTTCCTGACCAGCGCGCCGATCGACCCGCAGCCGGTCGCCGATGCGTTCGATGCCGGCAATGCGCTGGACCAGCAACTCTCCGGGAAGTCGGCCGGTTACGTGCGCGTCTGCATCGACGCCGAGGGCGCCGAGTGCGGTCTCTACTTCTCGCACAATGAGCCCACCGCCTCGTTCAACCTGTCCGGTTCGGGCGTGTTCAAGCTCGCCTCGCGCAGCGAGGCACGCGTCGAGGGCAGTTGGGTGCAGGTCGAGCCCGAGGACTTCTTCGACAAGACCTACGACTTCGACTTGCGCTTCGCGACCGACGTGACGAAAGCGACGCCGGGAACGAAGCTCGGTGCGGAGGGTGGCGCGCCGGGTCGCGCGTACGCCGCGTTGCTCGCCGCGCTGGCCAAGGGCGATCTGCCCGGTCTCCACGCGATGCTCGGCGAATCGGCGAAGTGGCAGCTTCCGCTCGACGATCCGAAATCGGCCAAGGAAGGACTCAAGATGCTGCGTGACGGCAAGCCGGTGACGGCGAAGATCCTGTCCGGCATGCAGCGCGGCGACCAGGCAGTGCTGCGCGTGGAAGGTACCGATCGCGACGACATCAAGCGCCGCGGTCGCGTGCTCATGGTGAAGCAGGGCGACGACTGGCGCTTCGACCGCGACGACCTCGACAGCGTCGAGTAGCCTTCGGATTCGCGCGATCGCGCACAGGGTGTGCTCCTGCGGCGGCACGTGTCGGCTTTTCGCAGGAGCCCACCCTGTGGGCGATGCGCGCAGGAAACCGGTTACGCGGCGGCCCTGGCTTTGGAGCGCCTTGAGTCCGAGCCGTTCGAGCGAACCCATCGCGGCTGAAGCCCTTCCCACGACAAGCCGGGTGATCAGGCCAGGTTGCCCGCACTCGAAAAAGCAAAGGCCGGCTTGCGCCGGCCTTTGCTCGCCATGATGCCGCTCGATCAGCCGCGTTTCATCGAGCCGAAGAACTCGTCGTTGGTCTTGGTGTTCTTCATCTTGTCGAGCATGAACTCGATCGCCGCGAGCTCGTCCATCGGATGCAGCAGCTTGCGCAGGATCCAGATCTTCTGAAGCTGGTCCGGATCGATCAGCAGGTCCTCGCGGCGCGTACCGGAGCGATTGATGTCGATCGCGGGATACACGCGCTTTTCGGCGATGCGGCGGCTCAGGTGCACTTCCATGTTGCCGGTGCCCTTGAACTCCTCGTAGATCACCTCGTCCATCTTCGAGCCGGTGTCGATCAGCGCGGTCGCGATGATCGTCAGCGAACCGCCTTCCTCGACGTTGCGCGCGGCGCCGAAGAAGCGCTTCGGGCGCTGCAGCGCGTTCGCGTCGACG
>DAIOWG010000035.1:0-14926 GCA_036758645.1 Dokdonella sp.
ACCCTGCCCGAGGTGCAGGCGATCGCCGAGCTCGGCCTCGCGCGCGATCACCGCGAGCGCGCTGCCGTTGACGAGCGCGGCACGCAGGCGCGTCATCTCGCCTTCGTCGGCGCGCGGCAGGCATTCGTAGATCAGCTCTGCGACGAACAGGTTGACCAGCGCATCACCGAGGAATTCCAGCCGCTCGTTGTTCTCGTGGCTGGCGCTGCGGTGGGTGAGCGCCTGCTCGAGCAGGCGCTGGTCCCGGAACACGCGCCCGAGGATGCCCTTGTCACTCACCGGCGCCCGCGAGGTTCAACGACTTGTCGAACTTGCCGACGAGGTCGATGTTGTAGAGGAACGGCACGCGCTTCTCGTAGGCGACGCGCAGCGTCGCCGCGCCGGACTCGCGCTTGAGCGAAATCGACTGCGGCGTGACGCTCGTCTCGTCGACGTACTGGGTGTTGAACTTGAGGCTGAGCTGGGCCCGGACCTCGGCCAGCGACTTCTGCGCCGCTCCGGGTTCCTGGCGCAACTGCTCCATCGCCTTGAGCACGCCGAAGTACTCCACGTACATCGGCACCAGGCGCATCGCGAGGTAGGCGAAGAATCCGAGCACGCCGAGCAGCAGCACGAATCCGATCAGGGTAATGCCTTTGACCTGGTGGCGCGTTCTCATCTGCAATTCTCCCCGTTGATGGGCCGAAGCGGACGGTCGTCAGCGGATGACCGTACCGATGCGGCTGAAGTCTATGCCGTTGTGCCAGTTCATCCAGATCACGAATGCGCGGCCGACCAGGTTCTGCTCCGGCACGAAACCCCAGAACCGGCTGTCCGCGCTGCTGTCGCGATTGTCTCCCATCGCGAAGTAGTGTCCCTCGGGAACCTTCCAGCTGCCTTCGTGGCCGATCCAGGCGTTGGGAATCTCGAGGATCCGGTGCTCGACCTCGCCGAGCTGCTCCTTCAGCACGCGCGCGTTGCCGAGGTTGCGCCCGGGTTCGGACGGACCGACATAGTTGCCGAGATCGGTCTCCGCGACTTCGACGCCGTTCACGAACAGCGTCTTGTTGCGGTAGGTGATCTCGTCGCCCGGCAGGCCGATCACGCGCTTGATGTAGTCCTCCTTCGGGTTCTGCGGGTAGCGGAACACGAACACGTCGCCGCGCTCGGGCTCCCCCACATCGAGGATCTTCCGATCCAGCACCGGCAAGCGCAAGCCGTAGGCGAACTTGTTGACGAGGATGAAGTCGCCGACCAGCAGGGTCGGCATCATCGAGCCGGACGGGATCTTGAACGGCTCGGCGATGAACGAGCGGAACAGCAGGATCAGCAGCAGCACCGGGAAGAACGAGCGCGCGTACTCGACCGCGACCGGCTCCTGCAGCGCGGTGCGCGCCCGCGCTTCGCGCTCCTCCTGCGTCAGCGCGGTCATCGCTTCCAGCGCGCGAGCGCGACGCCGCCGCCCCGGGGCGAGCACGAGGCGGTCGAGCAACCACACCACGCCCGAAGCCGCGGTCAGCACCACCAGCAACAATGCGAAATCGAAATCCATCTGTGCTCCTTGGGAGCGGGAATGGGCTATGGGAATGGGGAATGGTCAAGAAGGCGCGCTGCCGCCCCGACGATTCCCTATTCCCAATTCCCCATTCCCCGCCTCACTTGTCCATCTGCAACACCGCGAGGAACGCTTCCTGCGGGATGTCGACGCTGCCTACCTGCTTCATGCGCTTCTTGCCTTCCTTCTGCTTCTCCAGCAGCTTGCGCTTGCGCGAGACGTCGCCGCCGTAGCACTTGGCGAGCACGTTCTTGCGCAACGCCTTCACGCTCGAGCGCGCGATGATCTGCGAGCCGATCGCGGCCTGGATCGCCACGTCGAACTGCTGGCGCGGGATCAGGTCCTTCATCTTCTCGACCAGTTCGCGACCGCGGCGGTCGGCGCTGGCACGGTGCAGGATCAGGCTCAGCGCATCGACGCGGTCGCCGTTGATCAGCACGTCCACGCGCACGAAGGGTCCCGCCTGGAAGCGGTCGAACTGGTAATCCATCGAGGCGTAGCCGCGCGACACCGACTTCAGCTTGTCGAAGAAGTCGAGCACGACCTCGGCCAGCGGCAGTTCGTAGCTGATCTGCACCTGGGTCGCGAGGTAGGTGATCGAACGCTGCACGCCGCGCTTTTCCTCGCACAGCTTGATCACGTTGCCGATGTAGTCGGGCGGCGTCAGGATGTTCGCGACGATGATCGGCTCGCGTACTTCCTCGATGTTCTGCGACGGCGGCAGCTTGGCCGGGTTGTCGAGCGTGACCACGTTGCCATCGGTGAGCAGGACCTCGTACACCACGGTCGGCGCGGTCGTGATCAGGTCGAGGTCGTACTCGCGCTCGAGCCGCTCCTGGATGATCTCCATGTGCAGCAGGCCGAGGAAGCCGCAGCGGAATCCGAACCCCATCGCTTCGGAAGTCTCCGGCTCGAAATTCAACGCGGCATCGTTGAGCTTGAGCTTCTCGAGCGCCTCGCGCAGCGCGGTGTATTCATCGGCCTCGGTCGGGAACAGGCCCGCGAACACGCGCGGCTGCATCTTCTGGAATCCAGGCAGCGGCTTCGGCGCGGGTTCGCGCGCCTGCGTCAGCGTGTCGCCGACCGGCGCGCCGTGCACGTCCTTGATCGATGCGGTGACCCAGCCGACCTCGCCGGTCGCGAGACGCTCGCGCACCGAACGCTTGGGCGTGAACACGCCGACCTGGTCGACTTCGTGGGTGCGACCGGTCGACATCACGAGCAGCTTGTCGCGCGGGCGGATTTCGCCCTGCATCACGCGCACGAGCGACACCACCCCGAGGTAGTTGTCGAACCACGAGTCGATGATCAAGGCCTGCAGCCGATCGGTATCGGGGCCCGGCTTCGGCGGCGGGATCCGCGCGACGATCGCCTCGAGCACCGCCTCGACGTTGTAGCCGGTCTTCGCGCTGATTGCGATCGCGTCCTCGGCATCGATGCCGATCACGGCCTCGATCTCGGCTTTCGCGCGATCGACGTCGGCCGTCGGCAGGTCGATCTTGTTGAGGACGGGCACCACTTCGAGGCCCTGCTCGACCGCGGTGTAGCAATTGGCGACCGACTGCGCCTCGACGCCCTGCGCCGCGTCGACCACCAGCAGCGCACCCTCGCAGGCGGCAAGCGAGCGGCTGACCTCGTAGCTGAAATCGACGTGCCCGGGCGTGTCGATGAAGTTCAGCTGGTAGGTGACGCCGTCCTTCGCGGTGTACGGCAGCGACACCGATTGCGCCTTGATCGTGATCCCGCGCTCGCGCTCGATCGGATTGTTGTCGAGCACCTGCGCTTCCATCTCGCGCGCGGTCAGGCCTCCACAGATCTGGATGATGCGGTCCGCGAGCGTGGATTTGCCGTGGTCGACGTGGGCGATGATCGAGAAATTGCGGATGGGAAGCATTCGGTCCTGCGGCGGTGCGGGCGAGCGATCGGCACAAGCGCCGGATTATCGCAGAATCACGTTCGCTTGGGCGGCCCCGCCCCGGGGTCCGCAGCCGACCACGCGGCATTGCGCGCCGCGGGGCGGCGCCGTGCCGGCGCCGCCCCCGGATGGCTCATTCCGCTTCGGGCTTGGGCACCGTCATCGCGATGAACTGGGTCTGGTCGTTGCGCCGGACCAGCAACATCACCGCATCGCCGGGCTTGGCCGACTTCAGCGTCGCGTTGAAATCGGCGACCGATCGAACCGGCTTGCGGCCGATCATGAGGATCACGTCGCCTGCGGCCAATGCGGAGCGGCGCGCGGCGGAGCCCGCGACGCGGGTGACGACGACGCCATCATTGCCCTCGATGCCGAGCTGGCGACGCTGCGCATCGTCGATGTCCTCGACGAAGATGCCGAGCGGGTTGCCCGCATTCGCGGCCGGCGCGGCCGGCCCGCGCGCGGCAATGGCATCGCCGTCCGCCGGCAGTTCGCCGACCGTGAGCGGGATCGCCAGCGTCTTGCCGTCGCGCCAGATCGACAGTTCCGCGCGCGTGCCGGGCTTGGTCGAACCGACCAGCGGCGGCAGGTCCGCCGACAGCGCGATCTCGCGACCCGCGAAACTCAGGATCACGTCGCCGACCTGCACGCCCGCCTTGTCGGCCGCGCTGCCCGGGGTGATCTTGTTGACGAGCGCGCCACCGATGCGCGGCAGGCCGAGTGCGCGGGCCTGCTCGCGGTCGACGTTCTGGATCTGCACGCCGATCATGCCCCGGCTCACGCGGCCGCTGGTCTTGATCTGCTCGACCGCGCTCATCGCGATGTCGATCGGGATCGCGAACGACACGCCCATGAAGCCGCCGGTGTTGGAGAAGATCTGCGAGTTGATGCCGACGACCTGGCCGGCCAGGTTGAACAGCGGTCCGCCCGAATTGCCGCGGTTGATCGGCACGTCGGTCTGTATGAACGGCACGTACTGCTGGTCGGCACCGCCGGCGTTGCGCCCGACCGCGCTGACGATGCCCGCGGTGACGGAATGGTCGAAGCCGAACGGGGAGCCGATCGCGACCACCCACTGCCCCGACTTCACGCCACGCGAGTCACCGAGGCTGACCACCGGCAGGTCCGACGCATTGAGCTTGAGCAGCGCGATGTCGTACTGCGCGTCGGTGCCGACGACCTTCGCGTCGAGTTCGCGCCGATCCGACAGACGCACGGTGACCTGGTCGGCGCCGTCGACGACATGATTGTTGGTCAGCACGTAGCCATCGGCTGAAATGATGAAGCCCGAACCCATCGACATGCGCATGCCGCGATCGCGCGGCTGCGGCATCGGGCCGAAGAAGCGCCGGAAGATCTCGGGCACGTCCTGCTGGTCGACCGCGGGATCCTGGGCGTCCGGATTGCCGGTCGCCTGGATGTTGACGACGGCCGGGCCGTAGCGCTCGACGAGGCCGCTGAAATCGGGCAGGTCGGCGGCTGCGGCAGGCGCCGCCGCGACGGTCGCGAGCACGACCAGGGCCGTTGCCCGGGCCAGCCATCCATTGCGCAAGTACGTCATGTTGTCCACCTCCTGGAGGTTGCCTTGATGCGAATGCGGTATGCCGCCACCGACTGCGCCCTCGATGATGCGGTGCGAATCATGAAGGTCGGCCACCCGCTGCGATCGACCGGTGCGCATTCCCTCGAAGCAGGATCATGCGCGTGCGGGTGCGGCGCGGGCGCGCGCGATGCGACGGAACGCGGGCGCGGCACGCCGCGCGGAATCAGCGATTGCCGGCCGACTGCACCGGTTCGGGCGTGCCACGCAGCACGTACGGACTCACACCCGGCTGCGCGGTGGCTCCGTTCGACGGGTAATAGCGGATCAGGTAGGGCGGCTCGGACTCGACACCGAACGGCTGCACGTTCGTGCCGAAACTCGCCGGTGACACCTCGACCGGGGCATGGGGCACCAGCAGCGGCGGACGGAACTCGTTCACCGGCGCCGACGCCGCGAGCACGGATACCGGGGCGTTCGACGCCGCGGCCGGGCTTTCGGACGCGATCGCGCCGGGGGCCGGGGCCGGTTCGAGCACAGGGCGTGTCAATACCAACGCGGCCATCGCGACCGATGCGGCGACCGCGCCGCCCGCGCTCCAGCGCAACCACGGCGTGGCGATGCGCCGCAGCGAAGGTTCGGCCTCGAGCCGCACCATCACCGACTCGGCGAATCCGACGGAGGGCATCGCCGCATGCTGGCGACGCAGGACCTGGCGCGCGAGGTGGTAACGCTCCCAGCACTGGGACGACGCGTCACCCGGCGTGATCCGCCGCAACAGGAATCGGGCCTGGTCGCGGCCCAGCTCGCCGTCCATCAAAGCCGACAGTTGTTCGCGGATCTGCTCGTTCATGGTGCTTTACTTTCCTTCCGACAGCAGCGGGCGCAGCTTTTCGTCGATGGCCTCGCGGGCGCGGAAGATGCGCGAGCGGACCGTGCCGATCGGGCAATCCATCGCTTCCGCGATCTCCTCGTAGCTCAGGCCGTCGACCTCCCGCAGGGTGATCGCGACCCGCAGCTCCTCGGGCAGCTCTTGGACCGTGGAGAACACGGTTTGTTCAATTTCCTGGCGCATCAGTTCACGTTCGGGCGTGGCCGACTCGTGCAGGCGCGTGGCGCCGTCGAACTGGACCGCGTCCTCGACCGCGATGTCCTCGGTCGGCGGGCGGCGTCCCTGCGACACGAGGTGGTTCTTGGCGGTGTTGATCGCGATCTTGTAGATCCACGTATAGAACTGGGCGTCGCCGCGGAACGACCCGATCGCGCGGTACGCGCGCACGAACGCCTCCTGCGCGACGTCCTGGCATTCGCTCCAGTCGTTGACGTAGCGCGAGATCACGCTGACCAGCTTGTGCTGGTACTTGCGCACGAGCAGGTCGAACGCCGCCCGCTCGCCATTCTGGACGCGTTCGACCAGCGCCCTGTCCAAGTCGCTTTCGCCCATCCGGGCCGCTCTCCCTGTTTGCCGTCCGGTGCAGGCATGCGGCCTGTGACCGCTTCGGCGCGGAATAGTTCGTGGAAGCGCCGACATGGCGGCGCCGGTTGACGCGATCAAGCGTGGGCGGTCGGCGTGGCTGCGGTCCCCCCGAGCAATCGTGCCCGCTCCTGCAGCAGGTTCTCGAAGCTGGCCGCCGGCAGCGGCCGGCAGAACAGGAAGCCTTGCAGCACCTCGCAGCCCTCGTTGCGCAGGAACTCGCGATGCTCCTCCAGTTCGACGCCTTCGGCCACGATCTCGCGGTTGAGATTGTGCGCCATCGTGATCGTCGCACGCACGATCGCCTCGTCATCGGGGTCGACCCCGATGTTTCGCACGAACGCCTGGTCGATCTTGATGCGATCGGCCGGGAAGCGCTTGATGTAGTCGAGCGAGGACTGCCCGGTGCCGAAGTCGTCGATCGAGATGCTGCAGCCGAGCGCACGCAGCCCGTGCAGGGTCTCGAGCAGGCCCGGCGTCGACTTCATGCTGATGCTCTCGGTGACCTCGAGGTCGAGCAGGCGCGCATCCAGGCCGCTCTCCTCGATGACCTGCGCCACGAGCTGCACGAAGCCCGTCTGGCGAAGCTGCAACGGCGACAGGTTCACGCCCACGCGCAGCGACAGGCCGAACTTCTGCTGCCAGCGCCGGGCGTCGTCGCAGGCGGCGCGCAGTACCCACTCGCCGATCGGGATGATCAGGCCCGATTCCTCGGCCAGCGGAATGAAGAAGCCGGGGCTGATCATGCCGAGCTCGGGATGCTCCCAGCGGATCAGCGCCTCCATGCCGACGATATCCTCGCTCTGGCTGTCGACCTGAGGCTGGTAGAACACGCGCAGCTCGCCGTTCTTCTCGGCCAGGCGCAGCTTGGCCTCGAGCGCGAGCCGCTGCTGGTGCGATTCCTCGGGCACCGCGACGTAGGCCTGGAAATTGTTGCGGCCCATGCCCTTGGCCGAGTACATCGCGACGTCGGCGTGCTTGAGCAGGCGCTCGGCATCGACCGCGTCATCGGGATAGAAACTGAGGCCGAGCGAAGCCGTGATGTTGAGCTCGAGCCCGGCCGCGAGCTGCAGCGGCGCCTCCATCGCGCGCACGATCTTCTCGGCGATTCGCACCACGTCGTCGCGCTGCACGATGTGGCGCAGGATCAGCGTGAACTCGTCGCCGGCGTAGCGCGCGACGGTGTCGGAGCTGCGCACGCTGCCGCGCAGGCGCTTGGCCACGGCCGCGAGCACCTGGTCGCCGACCGCGTGGCCGAGCGAATCGTTGATGTTCTTGAAGCGGTCGAGGTCGACGAACACGACCGCGAACATCTCGCTGGTGCGGTGCGCCTCCTGGATCGCGGAATTGAGCCGGTCGTTGAACAGCAGGCGGTTCGGCAAGCCGGTCAGCGGATCGCGCAGGCCGATCGCGCGACCCTGCGCGCGCGCGCGGCGCAGCTCGATCTCGCCCGCGAGCACGCGCGCGATCACGCGCAGCCCGCCGATGACCGCGGCATCCGGCACGATCGGCTCGCGCCGCGCCACCAGCAACGCGCCGACGCAGGCCTGGCGCTCGCCGAGCAACGGCAGGCCGATCACGCATTCGAAGCGCTGCTCGCGCACCGACGCGTCGACGCCGGGGCTGCGCCAGGCATTCGCGGTCTGCATCACCTCGTTGCCGTCGAGCACGTGGCGCAGGTTGATCTCGCGCATCGGGTCGGGCGCGTCGACCGCGTCGAAGCGGTGCCAGGCCGCAAGCGCCTGCGGTTCGCCGGAAGGTTCCGACGGCACCTCCGCGACCAGCGCCGAGTCGAGCGCGAGCCAGTCCACCAGCACGCGCAGCACCGCCTCGACGCCTTCCTCGCGACCGCCGGGCTGGGCCACGCGCAGCAAGGCGACGAGCGCCTCCTGGTGGCGACTCAACTCCTCGATCTCGCGGAACAGGTAGAAGTGGACGACGCGCCCGTCCTGCACCGCCATCCGCACGTGCAGGTCGACCGGGTAGCTGCTGCCGTCCGCGCGCGGCTTGCGCGCACGCAGGTGCGCGCTGCCGTCCTTCTCGAGCCTGCGCATGAACTCCGCGCGGCGTTCCGACGACAGCACGAGGTCGAAGCCGTCGATGCGCCCGGCCAGGATCTGCGCGCGCGAATAGCCCGAGCGCTGCACGAACGTGGTGTTGACCTCGAGCAGGCGCCCGCTCGACGGGTCGACGATCGCGAGCTCGTCGAGGCTGCCGTCGAACGCGAACTGGTAGCGGTCGACGTGCGCGGGCGTGGTGCGCACGGCGCCGCTGCTGCGCGCGGCCAGCGCGACCTTGATGCGCGCGAGCGCGTCGTCGGGCTTGACCGGCCGCGCGATCCATTCGATCAGGCCCGGCGGCGTGCGCCCGCCGCTCCAGCTGCCGCCGCGGCTGCCGAGCAGGCCGATCACCGGGACGTCGGAGCTGGCGTGGAGTCGCAGCTCGTCGCAGAACGCGAGCGCCTCGCGCGGGTCGTCGCCGAACTCGAGCAGCACGAGGTCGATGCCGATCTCCGGGCTCAGGAAGCCGCGCGCCTGCGGGATGTCGCGCGCGGAATAGATCTCCTCGAACGCCTGCGCGTCCAGTGCGTCGAACAGCACCCGGCGATCATCGCGATCGGCCGCGACGATCAGCGCACCACCACGGCTGTCGCCCGGGAGCGCGCTCATGACACCCAGCGCCCGTCACGCAGGCGCAGGCGGCGATGCATCTCGTTCTCGGCCGCGAGCAGCTCGTACATGCCGTCCAGTTCCTCGGGCAGCTCGACGCTGGCACCGACGAACACGAGCTTGCGCTCGTTCGCGGACTGCAGGCGCACGATGCGCCGCAGCGTCAGCGTCTCCGCCGCACGCAGGTGCTCGGCGAAATCGACGAACAGGTAGATGCCGAAGTGCATGCTCTGCAACACGTAGCGCAGTGCATCGGTCATGCGCTTGGATCCGGGCACGTGCAGTCCGCTTTCACGCAACGAGGCGAGGCCGCTGTCGGGCTCCCAGGCGTAGATCGAGGTGCCACCGCGCATCGCGAGCACGCGCATCTGCGCGAGCGTCTCGGTCACGTGTGGCGTCTGCAGCACCACCAGCGGATGCGGCGACTGCACGATGCGGTCGAGCAGCTTCTGGACCAGCGGCAGTTCGGCTTTCGACTCGACCATGCATCCCCGTCTGCAACGGCGGCGAAGCGCCGGCGTGGCTCGCACCGCTTGCGGTCGCCGCATTGACCCGGCGCACGGCTTGCCGGGATTATAGCCATCCCATCGTGCTTTCCCGGAGCCGGTCATGTTCGAAGGCCTGCGATTCCAGCACTGGCAGCCCGAGCGCGACGCCGAAGGCATCGTGGTGCTCACGCTCGACCGCGCCGGCAGCTCGGTCAATGCGCTCTCGCGCGCCGTGCTGGACGAGCTTTCGGAGATCGTCGAACGCCTTTCGTTCGATCCGCCGCGCGGGGTCATCATCCGTTCAGGCAAGAACGGCTTCGTGGTCGGGGCCGACATCAAGGAGTTCGAGGGCTTCGGCCGCGCGGGCAGCGTGCTGGATGCGCTCGAGAATGGCCAGCGGCTGTTCCAGCGCCTCGCGCGACTGCCCTGCCCGACCGTGGCGGCGATCCATGGCGTGTGCATGGGCGGCGGCACCGAACTCGCGCTTGCGTGCCGCTTCCGCGTTGCTTCGCGCGATGCCTCCACGCGGATCGCGCTGCCCGAGGTCAAGCTGGGCATCTTCCCGGGTTGGGGTGGCTCGGCGCGCCTGCCGCGCCTGGTCGGTGCGCCGAAAGCGATGGAACTGATGCTCACCGGGCGCACCGTCGGCGCGCCGGAAGCGCGCTCGATCGGCCTCGTCGATCGCGTGACCTCGCCCGAGCTGCTGCTCGAGGCCGCGCGCGAGCTGATCCGCCAGCCGGCCTCGCGCCCGCTCGGCCAGCGCGCGCTCGCATGGGCGACCAACACCTGGCCCGCGCGCCAGCTGCTCGCGCCGATGCTGGTCAGGCAGACCGCCGCGAAGGCGCGCAAGGAGCACTATCCGGCCCCGTTCGCGCTGATCGAAACCTGGCGCCGCGGCGGCGCGAGCCTGCAGCAGCGCCTGAAGCTCGAGGCACGCGCGGTCGCGAAGCTCGCGACCACGCCGACCGCGCGCAACCTGATCCGCGTGTTCTTCCTGCAGGAGCGCCTCAAGGGCCTCGCCGGCGGCGCCGCGCACGGCATCACGCGCGTGCACGTGGTCGGCGCCGGCGTGATGGGCGGCGACATCGCGGCCTGGTGCGCGTTGCGCGGCTTCGAGGTGACGCTGCAGGATCGCGAGATGAAGTACGTGCAGCCCGCGCTGGAACGCGCGAAGGCGCTGTTCGCGAAGAAGCTCAAGAGCGCCGACCGCATCGCGCCGGCCGAGGCGCGCCTCAAGGCCGACATCGAAGGCGCGGGCATTGCCGCCGCCGACCTGCTGATCGAGGCGATCTACGAGAACGCCGAAGCGAAGGAAGCGCTGTACCGCGCGGCCGAACCCAGGCTCGCCGCGGATGCCCTGCTCGCGACCAATACCTCGAGCATCCCGCTGGACGAATTGCGGGGCGCGGTGCAGGCGCCCGGACGTTTCCTCGGCCTGCATTTCTTCAATCCGGTGGCGTTGATGCCGCTGGTCGAGATCGTGCGCCACGATCGTCTCGACGAAGCAGCCGAGCAGCGCGCGCTCGCGTTCTGCAAGGCGCTGGACAAGTTGCCGGTGCCGGTGGCGGGCACGCCGGGCTTCCTCGTCAACCGGATCCTGATGCCGTACATGCTCGAGGCCGCACGCGCGTACGCCGAGGGCATTCCGGCACCGGTCATCGACAAGGCGGCCAAGCGCTTCGGCATGCCGATGGGACCGATCGAACTCATCGATACGGTCGGCCTCGACGTCGCGGCCTCGGTCGGGGCCGAACTCGGCCCATTCCTCGGGCTCGAGATCCCCGCTGGCCTCGAGCAGCTCGCGAAGGACGGCAAGCGCGGCAAGAAGGATGGCCAGGGTTTCTACACCTGGGAAGACGGCAAGCCGAAGAAGCCCGACGTCGACCCGCATTACGTCGCGCCGGATGACCTCGAGGACCGGCTGATCCTGCCGCTGCTCAACGAAGCGGTCGCCTGCCTGCACGACCGCGTCGTCGACGATGCCGACCTGCTCGACGCGGGCGTGATCTTCGGGACCGGCTTTGCGCCGTTCCGCGGCGGCCCGATCCGGCATGTGCGCGACAGTGGCGCGGCCGCACTGAAGTCGCGCCTCGAGGCGCTCGCGCGCACGCATGGCGAGCGTTTCACGCCGCGACCGGGCTGGGACGACCCCGCGCTCGCGGGTTGACGCGTACGCGTCGCGCGCTCACGCGCGCGGCGGCTTGGCGAGCCCGGAATGCCGGACGTCCTTGCCGTGCACGATGTAGAGCACCGACTCGCACAGGTTCTTGCAATGGTCCCCGATGCGCTCGAATGCACGCGCGCACCACAGTCGGTCGAGCTCGGCCGGGATCGCGTCGGGCGACTCGCGCATGCGATCGACCAGCATCGCCTGCAGCCTGCGCCAGGTCGCGTCCACTTCTGCATCGCGATGCATCGTCGCGAGCGCAGGCGCCTCGTCGAGCCGTACGAACGCGTCGAGCGCATCGCGCAGCATCGCGAGCGCCAGCGTGCCGAGTGCATGCATGCCGGCTTCGAGATCCGGCGTGGACGCCTGCCCGACCAGTCGTTCGCCGATGCGCGCGATGCGCTTGGCTTCGTCGCCGATGCGCTCGAGCTCGTTGAGCATCTTGAGGATCGCGAGCACCAGGCGCAGGTCGGAGGCCGCCGGCTGGCGCCGCGCGATCACCAGCACGCACTGTTCGTCGATCGCCAGTTCGGCCGCATTGATGCGGCGCTCGCGTGCGTCGATCTCGCGCGCATCGACCGCTCCCCCGTGCGCGAGCGCGGCGAGCGCGGCGTCGAGCTGCTCCTCGACCAGCCCGCCCATCGCGAGCACTTCGCGGCGCAAGTCCTCGATCTCGCTGCCGAATCGGCGCGAGATGTGGTGTGAAAGATGCAGGCGGTCCATGACTGGATCGGCTCCGGTGGTCTCAGCGGTGGCGCCCGGTGATGAAGTCTTCGGTCAGGCGCTCGCGCGGGTTGGTGAACAGCGAATCGGTGGCGCCGAACTCCACGATGCGACCGGCATCCATGAACGCCGCGTAGTCGGCGATGCGCGCCGCCTGCTGCATGTTGTGCGTGACCAGCACCAGCGTATAGCGCTGCGAAAGCGTTCGCAGCAGCTCCTCGAGGTGCAGGGTCGCGGCCGGGTCGAGCGCGCTCGCGGGCTCGTCGAGCAGCAGCACCTCCGGTTCCACCGCGACCGCGCGTGCGATCACCAGCCGCTGCTGCTGGCCGAACGATAGCTCCAGCGCAGAGCCGTCGAGCCGGTCGGCGACCTCGTCCCACAGCCCGGCCGCGCGCAGCGCGGCCTCGACGCGCCGTTCGAGTTCCGGGCCGCGTCGCAGGCCGAGCAGCCGCAGCCCGTAGGCGACGTTGTCGTGCACCGACAGCGGGAACGGATTGGGGCGCTGGAACACCATGCCGACGCGGCGGCGCAGGTCCTGCACGTCCGTGCCGGATGCGCAGACATCGACTCCACCGAGCAGCACCTGCCCTTGCATGCGGAAGCCCGCGACCTCGTCGTTGAGGCGGTTGAGGCAGCGCAGCAGGCTCGACTTGCCACTGCCGCTGGGTCCGATCAGCGCGGTGATGCGCTTGTCCGGGATGGCGAGGTCGATGCCGTCGAGCACGAGCCTGCGCTCGTACCAGATGCGCAACCCGCACACGCGCAATGCCACGGCAGGCAGCACATCGGCGCTGCCGCCGGGAGGGCGATGGTGCGCGTCGATCGTCATCGAATCAGGTTCCGAGTTCGCGATAGCGTTCGCGCAAGCGGTTGCGCAACACGATCGCGACGAGGTTGAGGGTCGCCGCGACGATCACCAGCAGCGCCGCGCAGGCGTATGCGCGCGGGACGCCGCGGATCGCATCGGAGCTCGTCAACGCGGCCGTGTGGACGCTGTAACCGAGGTGCATGAACTGCCGTGCAGGGTGCAGGTACGGGAACGTCCCGTCCAGCGGAAGCGCCGGCGCGAGTTCGACCACGCCGACCAGCATCAGCGGCGCGACCGCGCCACAGGTGCGCGTGATCGCGAGCACGAGGCCGGTCAGCACCGCCGGGCGTGCGGCCGGCAAGCTCATGCGCCACAGCGTTTCTTCGCGCGACGCACCGAGCGCGAGCGAGCCGTCGCGCAGGGGCTTCGGGATGCGTTGCAGCCCTTCCTCGACGCTGATCACGACCACCGGCAACGTCAGCAGTGCCATCGTGAGCGCGGCCCACAGCAGGCCGCCGGCACCCCAGGTCGGCACCGCGAGTCGCTCCGCGTGCAGCAGTCGATCGAGGCTGCCGCCCATGCCGTGCACCAGCAGTCCGAGGCCGATCACGCCGTAGACGATCGAGGGGACGCCCGCGAGCGTGTCGATCGCCGCGCGCACGATGCGCACGGCCGGACCGCGGCGCAGGTGCAGGAACGCGGCTGCGCCGATCCCGACCGGCATCACGAACAGGCTCGTCAGCACCACCAGGGTCAGCGTGCCCGCGACCGCCGGCAACACGCCGCCGCCGACGCCGCCCGCCGCGGGCGCGGTCGCGACGAAGCGAGCGGCGCGCGCGCACGCGAGTCCGATCCGCGCCGGAAACGACAGCGCGTTCGGGCGCGTCACCTCGGCGGGCGTTCCATCGGAGATGGTCGCATCGCCACGCGCGAATGCGCGCCGGCCATCGGCGTGGATGATCGCCACGACATCGGCCGGCCAGGCTTGATCGACGATGTCGCCAAGCGCGATGCGAAGGTAGGCGTCGCCGGCGCGCACGCGCTCGCTGCCGCGCAGGGCGATCGCTCGCGCATCGCCGCCGACGACCTCGCCGAGCACGCGGCTGCCGTCGTGCAAGGTCAACTCGATCACGCGCTGGGGCCAGAATGCGGCGAAGCCGGAAACGAGCACGTACGCACCGAACGCGAATACCGCCGCGATCGAGGCGGCCGAGAGCCCGCCCAGCAGCCAGGTGCCCGCGGCATCGCCGCGATGCCTGTTCACGAATCGACCTGCGCAAGGCGCTCGCGCAGGCGCGCGCGCAGGCCTTCGGCGATCGCACTCGCGAGCACGCTGACCACGAGCAAGGCGAGCGCAGCCAGCAACAGATCGCCCCACGCCTCGCTGCGCGGTGCCGCGTCAGGCATCGACACGGCGAGCTCGGAACTCAGCGTGCGCACCGCGGACAGCGGATCGAACGGTGCGCCGAACGCATTGCCGCCGGCCATCAGCACGATCATCGTCTCGCCGAAGCAACGCGAGAATCCGAGTACCACCGCCGCGAGCAAACCTGATCCGGCCGCGGGCAACACGATCGTGACCAGGGCCTGCCAGCGCGTCGCGCCGAG
>DAIOWG010000036.1:0-14843 GCA_036758645.1 Dokdonella sp.
GCAGGCGGCGTGGCGCGCGGTCGAATCGGTGCTGCCGCGCATGCGCGACGGACGCCAGGCGCTGTTCCTGTTCCTGCCCGAGGGCGAGGATCCCGACTCGATCGTGCGCAGCGAAGGCAGCGCGGGCTTCGAGCAGCGGCTCGCGCAGGCGACGCCGCTCGGCGACTTCTTCTACGCCGAATTGCGCAAGGACGTGAACCTGCAGTCGATCGAGGGTCGCGCGCGCGTGGCCGAGCGCGCACGCCCGCTGCTCGCACAGGTGCCCGACGGCGCGTTCCGCGACCTCATGCTGGCCGAGCTCGACAGCGCGACCGGCGTGCGCGTGCAGGTCGCCGCCCCGCCGGTCGACGTGCCTGCGCGGCCGCGTACGAACCGCGCGCCCGCGCAGCGCTCGCTCGTGCGCGCGGCGATCACGCTGCTCGTGCAGCGACCCGCGCTCGCGGCCGAGATCGAGCCGCCCTGGACATTCGCCGAACTGCGCCAGCCCGGCGTGCCATTGCTGGTCGAGCTGATCGGCCTCGGGCGCGAGCGGCCCGGGCTGACCACCGGCGCGCTGCTCGAACACTTCGCGACGCGCGAGGAAGCCCGTGCGTTGCAGAAGCTCGCGGTCGCGGAATTCCCGGGCGGCGAGCATGAAGCCCGCAACGAATTCCTCGACGCGCTGCGCCAGCTCGAGCGACAGACCCTGCAGCAGCGCATCGACGACCTGCTGCGCGCGCAGGCGGCCGGGCAGCTCGACGAGACCGGCAAGCGCCTGCTGCGGGACCTGCTGGCCGAGCGCACGGCTGGCCGAACCTGAATGGATCGGGTCCGTTCAGGTTGACCGTCGCTTTTCACCGAAGAAACCTGTATCGTGCGCGGCACTGTTGCTTGCCAAGGTCACTGTGAATCGTGACCTGGCGCGGTGATCCGTCACCCCGCCACCGCCTCACCTCGCTTTCTCCTTGCCAACTACAGTCTCGATGCGGGATGTGCCCGCCTCGCGAAGTCCCATCAAAAGTTGTTTGAGGAGTCAAAGTCATGGCGAATCGCCAGAGCGGTACGGTCAAGTGGTTCAATGATGCGAAGGGTTTCGGCTTCATCACGCCGGAAAGCGGCCCGGATCTGTTCGTGCATTTCCGTTCGATCCAGGGTTCGGGCTTCAAGAGCCTGGCCGAAGGCCAGCGCGTGACCTTCGTCGCCGTGCAGGGCCAGAAGGGCATGCAGGCCGACCAGGTGCAGCCGGCGTAAGTCGCTGGGCCCGCGTCACGATATCGACCCCGGGCTGCAAGGCCCGGGGTTTTTTGTTTCCAGCACCAGGAGGCATCGATGGCCAAGCCGAATTACGGCTTCGAGAAGCGCCAGCGTGAAATCGCGAAGAAGAAGCAGCAGGACGAAAAGCGCCTGAAGAAGCAGCGCGCGAAGGAAGACGGCACGTCCCCCGACGCGAACCCGCTGCCGCAGGCACCGGTCACCGAATCGGGCGGCCAGGGCTGATTCGATCACGGCATCCGCGCACGCTTCCCTGAAGCGCGTCAGCGCAGGTCGGCGATGATGCGGCGCGCTGCGTTGTGGCCCGGTGCGCCGGTTACGCCGCCGCCAGGGTGGGTGCCGGCACCGCAGAGGTAGAGGCCCGGGATCGCGCCGCGGTAGTCGGCCTGTCCGAGCATCGGGCGCGCGCTGAAGAGCTGGTTGAGACTCAGCGCACCGTGGAAGATGTCGCCGCCGAGCAGGCCGAAGTCGCGCTCGAGGTCGAGCGGCGACTTGACCTGGCGACCCAGCACCGAGGCCTTGAAGCCCGGCGCCCAGTGGTCGACCGTGTCGATCATGAGGTCGGCCACTTCGTCGCGATGCGCGTCCCACGAGCGCCCTTCGGGCAGCACCGGCGCGACATGCTGGCAGAACAGGCTCGCGACGTGCCGTCCCGGCGGCGCGAGTGAGTCGTCGAGCGTCGACGGAATCAGCAACTCGACGATCGGTTGCTTCGACCAGCCCTGCGCGCGCGCATCGAGGTAGGCGCGGTCCATGTAGTCGAGGCTCGGCGCGAGGATGATGCCGGCGGTCAGATGGTCGCCGGGCTCGGGCAATGCGCGAAAACGCGGCAGCTCCGACAGCGCGACGTTCATGCGGAACGTGCCCGACCCGCAGCGCCAGTTCGCCATGCGTTCGCGCGTCGGCGCGGGTACCACGGCCGGATCGAGCAGGCGTTCGTAGAGCAGTTTGGGATTGACGTTCGCGACCACGCAGCGCGCGCGCAGCGTCTCGCCCTTGTCGGTGACGACGCCGACCGCCTTGCCGCGTTCGACGATGACCTCGCGCACGCCGGCGCCGACGCGGATATCGACGCCGGCGGCGGCCGCGGACTTCGCCATCGCCTGCGTGATCGCGCCCATGCCGCCGATCGCATGGCCCCACGCACCCTTGATCCCGTTGACCTCGCCGAACACGTGGTGCAGCAGCACGTAGGCGCTGCCGGGCGTGTACGGGCTCGCGTAGTTGCCGACCACGCCGTCGAAGCCGAGCACGGCCTTGATCGGATCGCTCTCGAAGAAGCGCTCGAGATACTCGGCGGCGGAAATCGCGAACAGGTCGAGCAGGTCGGTGCGCAGCGTCGCGTCGAGCGCGTTCACGCGCTTGCCGAGCTTGCCCGCGCGCAGCAGCTCCGGCAGTGCCTTGAGCCAGCTGCCCTCGACCAGGTTCGGCGGCGGCTGCAGCGCGAGCGCACGCAGTTCATCGGCGATCGCATCGAGCCGGCGCTCGTACTCGGGCAGGCGTTCGGCATCACGGCGCGAGAACTTCGCAACCTCGCTCGCGGTGCGCCCACCGCCGGTGACGAGGTAGCGGTCGTCCGGCAGCGGCAGGAAGTTGTTGAGCTTGCGCTGCACGATGCGCAAACCGTGCCGCGCGAGCTCGAGGTCGGCGATCACCTTCGGTTGCAGCAGCGACACCGTGTATGCGGCAACCGAGTTGCGGAATCCCGGATGGAATTCCTCGGTCACCGCCGCGCCGCCGACCACGTCGCGACGTTCGAGCACGGTGACCTTGAGCCCCGCCCTCGCAAGATAAGCCGCGCAGACGAGGCCGTTGTGGCCACCGCCGATCAGGATCGCGTCGCAGTCACGGGTCGTCATCGGTGCATTATGGCGAGGCGTGGGGGCACTCGCCATGCCGCCGGAGCGTGGGGCATGCGTGCCTCAGCGCTCCTCGTACTTCACCGTCACGCCCTCGACCGCGCCCCGCTCGAATATCTTGCGTGCTCCGCGCGGTACCACGAGCCTCACGTGCGAGTCGCTTGACCAGACGGCGAGGATCGGCGGTGGGCCGCCGGCGACTGCCTCCGCCGGGGGTGACGCGGTCGCAAGCTCCGTCCGCCTGTTTCCTGCCGGATCGGTTGTCGAATACACGCGCACCCATGCCGTGACCACGGCCTCCCGGCCGCGACAGGATCGCTGCTCCACTTCGACAGCACGGTCGAGCGCTGGCGACGGAAAACTTGCGGTCGCCGAGACCTCGCAGACGTTCCTCGAGAAGAAGAACATGCCGAGCATCGCGAGGTAGAGCCCGCCGATCGCGGCCAGCAGGTAGAGGCCGACGCGCATGACTCGATTGCTCATGGCATCCATGCTGCCGGCGACGGAAACACCCCCGATGCTACATGACGCGACGCGGACCTGCGCGTCGCAGTCATGCAGGCGGCACCCGCGGCACTCAGCGCGGCGACGACTCGAATCCGTCCGCGAAGACCCGATCGTCCACCGCCGGCACGAACCGCTCCGCGCTCGCGCCCGGCATGTCGCCGACGGTTTCGCCCGCGAACTGCCAGCCGCCTGCGAGCAGGATGCTGCCATCGGCGAGCGTGGTCGGGTGCGCGTCGTAGCTCGGTACGAGCATTTTGCCCGCGTCGCTGAAGGTGCCGCTCGCGGGGTCGTAGATCTCGGCGATCGGCACGGCGACGCTGCCCGGATTGCCTTCGATGCGCGATCCGCCCGCGACGAGCACGCGTCCATCGGGCAGCAGCGCCGCCGCGGCCTGGTCGCGCGGATGGGCGAGGTCGCCGGTCGGCGTGAACGTTTCGGTCGCGGGGTCGTACAGCAATGCGGTCGGATGGTAGGTCGGGAAGCCGTTGGCGCCCGGCTCGCCGCTGCCCCCGACCACGAGCACGCGGCCATCGGCGAGCGTCACGAGCGCGTGCAGCGCGCGGCCTTCGGGCATCTCGCCCGCGAGGCTGAACGCGCCCGTCGCCGGGTCGTAGATCTCCGCACTCGCGAGCGGCAGCTTGGCGCCCCAGCCGCCGACGATCAGGATGCGGCCGTCGGCGAGACGCGTGACACCGGTGGACTGGATGCGCGCGACGTTGAGGTTGCCGGTCGGCGTGAACGTGCCGGTGGCGGGATCGTAGACGTCGGCCGTCGCGATCGGATCGCGCCCCGCGTAGCCGCCCGCGATCAGCACGCGGCCGTCGTCGAGCAACGCCGCGGCGGGCTCGTAGTGCGGTTCGGTCAGGCTGCCGGTCGCGGTGAACGTGAGCGAGACCGGATCGAACAGCTCGGCGCTCGCGAGCGCTTCGGCTTTCGGACCGCCGCGGCCGCCCGCGATCAGCACGCGCCCATCCTGCAGGGCGACCACGCTCGGTCGCATGCGCGCCACCAGCGCGAACCCGACCGAGCCGAACGCATCGCTCGCCGGGTCGTAGGCCTCGACCTCGGCGAGGATCACGCCGAAATCGGCGATTCCGCCGACGAACACCGCACGCCCGTCCTGCAGCGGCGCGACGCCGTAGAGGGCGCGCGGCGCCGGCATGTCGGCCGTCGGAACGAACTCGCCACCGGCCTGCGCCAGCGTGGCGACCAGCAATGCAAGCAGGACCGGCGCGCGGCGCCAGCGGCGGACAGGACGATGTGCGAGGGCTTGCATGCGCGGCTCCGGACGGCGGGTGGAGTGCGCAGCCTGAATGTCGTCGGTCGGCAACGCATTCCAACTGCAAGCGCGCGACGTGAGCGCAGTGCTTGGACATGCGCCGCACATGGGCCTGATCGCGAACGGTGCGCGTCGATGAACCGCGTAGGCTGGACGCGCGCAGCGCGGCCGGCGCTTTGGCGACATCCGAGCGAAAAGCGCCGGCCGACCTGCGGTCGTCCAGCCTACAAAGGCGGCGGCGGGGACGGAGGGACGCGCAGTGCGGGCGGGATCACGCGTTCGCCGGCGAGTGCGCTCGCCTGGTCGAGCGCGGCCTGCCACGGCGCGGGCTGTCCGAGCGCGCGGTACAGGCGCAACTGCAGCAGTGCCGCGTCGTAGTGGCGGCTCGACCACGGCGCGACGCGGCCGACCACGATCGCGGCGCGGTCGAGCCGGCCGGTTTCGACCAGGCGTGGCGATGCGGCCACCGCCGCGGCGAGCAGGTTGGCAGGAATGCGGCTCGCATCGGCGGCCGCGAGTGCGGCCTCGAACGCGCGGTCGGCCTCGTCGGCGTCGGCGTCCGCGAGCGCCTGCGCTGCAATCGCGAGTTCGACCTGCATGCGCACGTCGTCATCGGCGTGGCGCTCGCCCCATGCACGCGCGGCGGCAAGCGTGCGCGCGGCGCCGTCGGCGTCTCCGAGCGCGAGTCGCGCGCGCAGCGCGAGCAGCAGGAGGCGCGCATGCGTGCCGTCCGAATCGAAATCATCGGGCAACGCGAGTGCGGCATCCAGTTCGCGCGCGGCCGCGCGCGCATCCCCGAGTTCGAACGCGAGTTCGGCCGCGATGCGATGGCGCTGCACACGCGACTGCTGCAGCAGCGTCGCCTCCGCGGGTTGCGCCCGAGCGTCGACGCCGCGCAACAGCGTGGACGCCGCGGCGAGGTGGCCATTGGCGACTTCCGCGTCCGCGCAGGCGAGGTCGGCGTAGTTTCTCCGGCGCGGATCGGACACGCGCGCGGCGAGCGCCTCGAGCCGTTCGCATTCGGCCAACGCGGCCGCGGGCTCGAGCAGGGCGAGCTGCGCCATCACGAGGCCGACGCGCGCATGCAGTTCCTCGACCACCGCATCGAATGCCTGCAGTCGCGCCGCGGCATCCGCGAGCAATGGAACCGCCTCGGCGTGGCGGTCGCGATTGACCTCGAGCAGGCCGAGGTAGGCATCCACGCGCGCGAGCGCGAGGCGATCGCCGGCGGCCTCGAGCACGACGCGCGCCTGCGCGTAGTCGGCCAGCGCTTCATCGTATCGATGCTCGGCCGAATGCGCGGTGGCGCGCCCGATCAACGCGCGACCGGTCTCGGCCTTGTCGTCGCGATCGGCAAGCCAGCGCAGCGCCTGCTGCGAAAGGTCCTCGACCGCCGCGATGTCGTGGCGCTGGTAGGCGATGTTCGCGAGCGTGTTGAGCACGCGCGCATGCAGGCTCGCCGCGTCGCCGCTCGCGGTGTCGACTTGCAATGCGCGCAGCGCGCGCTCGGCCTCGTCGAGGCGCCCCGCCCGAAAGTCGAGTTCGGCCAGGTGCAGGCGTACCGCTGGCTGCGCCTGCTCGTGCGGGCCCGCGCCGAGCAGCAGTGCGCGGGCCTCGTCGAGTTGTTCGGAGAGGATCGCGGCGCGGACCTGTTGCAGCAACGCAGCCAGACCGTCGGGCGCGTCGGCGAGCCCGGCCGCGGGCAGGCCGAGCATGCGCGCAAGGCGATCGACTGCCTCGCGCGTCGCGCCGATCGGATCGTCGGCCACGCCCTCGGCCGCAAGCGCGCGTTGGCGAAGTTCGAGCCGCACCGACCAGCGACCGTCGCGAAGGCGCGCCTGCGGCACGATCGCGTCGCTCGCGCCGATCGTGCGCAGCAGCGCGGCCGTGTCCAGCACGCCGCGCGCATCGAGGTGACGTTGTGCGAGGCCGACCACCTCGTCGCTCGGGACCACCGGCTGCCCGCTGTTGCGCAGGCGTTGCACGGTGTAGTCCATCGCGCCGAGCCGGACCCAGCTCCAGGAGGGCGGCGCGTCCACCGCGAACGGCAGCACCACCAGCGCGGAGGCCGCGGGCGCGCTGCGAGCCTCGCGCTGCTCGGGTGCGTGCGGAGCTTGTTCGATCGGCGGCGGCGCGCGTTGCGTCAGCGCGACGAACGCGACCGCGCATGCGATCAGCAGCGCCACCACCACGATCCACGTCCGCGATGCGCGCGGCTTCGCATGCGGCGATGCGGACGGCGGCGACGGCGTGATGGCAGCGACCGCGGGCGGATCGGCTGCGGGCAGGTTCTCGAGACGTTCCACCGGCGCGATCCAGCGATAGCCGAACCGCGGCACGGTGCGGATGAATTGCTGGTCGCCGCCGCTGTCGTCGACCGCGCGGCGCGCCTGCAGCACGACCTGTCCGAGCGCGTTGTCGCTGATGTCGGCCTTGCCCCACACCGCGGCGATCAGCTCGTCGCGACCGACCGCGCGGTCGCGTTGCTCGACGAGGTAGACGATCACGTCGAACGCCTTCGGCTGCAGCGTCAGCAGGGCGCCATCGCGCGCAAGGATGCGCTTGGCCGGGTCGAGCAGGAAGGCTCCGAAGCGGTAGGCGTGCAGGTCCATCGGTCGGCGACGTTGCGGCAGGCGGCGCGCGGCGTCAACCGCGCACGGTGCCGCCGTCGATGGCAGCGCAGTGTGCGGCGTCCGTGACGCGCACGTTCGCGACGACCATGCCGATCACGCACAGCGCAGCAACGTACCAGGCCGGCGCGAGCGGCGCCCGCTGCATCATGAGCTTGACGAACAGCGGCGTGAGGCCGCCGAAGATCGCGTACGCGACGTTGTAGGCGAACGAGATGCCCGAGAAGCGCACCGCGGGCGGGAACGCGCGCACCAGCATCACCGGGATCACGCCGACCACGCCGACGCAGAAACCCGCCACGCCATACAGCAGCGGCAACTGCGCCGGCATGCGTGCGAGTCCGAGATACAGCACGAGCGTGGACACAAGCAACAGCGCACAGCCGACTGCGAGCACGCGCGCTGCGCCATGGCGATCGGCGAGCACGCCGTACACGACGCAGCCGACGGTCAACGCGAGCGTCGCGATGCTGTTGGCGGCAAGCGCTTCGGCGGCCGGGATCGCGTACAACGTCTGGATCAGCGTCGGCGTCATCAGGATCACGACCACGATCGCGGCGGTCAGCAGCCAGGTCAGCAGCATCGACACCGCCACCGCGCGGCCGTGGCCCGCGAGCACGATGCGCAGCGGCAGGCCGCGCGCGAGTTCGCGCCGCTCGCGCAGCGCCTCGAACACCGGCGTCTCTTCGAGCATGCGCCTGAGGAACACCGCGCCCAGGCCGAACACGCCACCGGCGAGGAACGGCAGGCGCCAGCCATGATCGAGCACCTGTTGCGGCGTCATTGCGCTGTTGACCGCGGTCGCGACGAGCGAGCCGAGCAGGATGCCGGCGGTGAGTCCGGCGGTGAGCGTGCCGCAGGCGAAACCGGCATGGCGCGCGGGCACGTGCTCGGCGACGAAGGTCCACGCGCCCGGCACCTCGCCGCCGACGGCGGCGCCCTGCATCAGGCGCAGCACGAGCAACGCGAGCGGTGCCGCGTAGCCGATGTCGGCGAAGGTCGGCAACAGGCCGATCAACAGCGTCGGCACCGCCATCAGCAGCACGCTGAGCAGGAACATGCGCTTGCGCCCGGCGCGGTCCCCGAAGTGCGCCATCACGATGCCGCCGAGCGGACGCGCGAGATAGCCTGCGGCGAACAGGCCGAACGTCTGCAACTGGCGCAGCCACTCGGGGGTGTCGGGCGGGAAGAACAGTTGCGCGATCGCGCCGGTGAAGAACACGAAGATGATGAAGTCGTAGAACTCGAGCGCGCCGCCGAGCGCCGCGAGTCCGAGCGTGCGCAGGTCGCGACGGGTCAGGCGGTCGTCTGGGAGGCGGGGACTCATGCGGTGCAGTGTCCGTATCGGATGCGCGTGTATAGCACGGGCGCTGATCGACGCCGTACGGGTTGCGGGGGCAGGATCAAGAGCGCCCCCTTCCGCCCCTGCGGGGCATCTTCCCCCGCGAGCGGGGGACGCAAAGGCTTCGCCCTTTCGCGGTAGCGGGAGCGGCCAGGCTTCCCCCTCTCCCGCTTGCGGGAGTAGGTGCCCCGCAGGCGGATGAGGGAGCGTCCGATCCTCGCCAGCGCACGGCTCAGGCGAGTTCGAATCCGTCGCCGAAGATAGGGTCGCCGAGGGCGGCGCGGCGTTCGTACGCGCCGACGTCGGTGCCCGTCCCCTGCGGGCGCGTGACGCCTTCGAGGTCGACCGGTGCGTCGGTACGCGTTTCACCGGTGTCCAGCGCTGGACTGGTCGGCGAGAGGTGGTAGTCGTCCTGCGCGGGTGCGACGAACAATTGCGCGGGCGTGGCGACGCGCGAGTGCGTGTCCTGCCCGGTCTGCGCGCGCCATTGCACGAGCGTGAGCACGCTGTCGCCGCCATTCGTGGTCAGACGGTCCATCACGACGTTGTAGTCGCTGTCGAAGCCTGGCAGCGAGTCCGCGCTGATGTCGATGCTGCCGCGCGAGCCGTGCGCGTTCCAGAGGATGTTGTTGCGCACGATGTTGCCGCTCGAGCCGTCCTGGATGTTGAGCGCCCAGCGGCCATCCGAGGCGACCAGCACGGTGTTGTTGAGCACGCGGTTGCCGCTCGAGGGCGCCCCGCCGTCGATGCGGTAGAGCGAGATGCCGCTCGCGTGGCTCGCGTAGACCAGGTTGTTGCGGATCAGTGAATCGCGAACGCCGTCCATGTTGATGCCCGAACCGCCGCCGCCCTGGCCGTTGCCATGGATCGTGTTGCCTTCGACCACGGCATTGCTGATCACGCCGTCGCCGCCCATCTCCGCGTCGCCGTTCATGTGGATGCCGTTGGCGCGGTTGCCCCAGCTCGTGTTGTGGCGGATCACCGGGCGGTCGCCGCTGTTGCTGACGTAGATGCCGTGTTCGACCGCGCTGCGCGAAGTGACGTTCCTCTCGATCACGAGGTCGTCGCAGAACCCCGTGAGGATGCCCCAGCGACCGTTCTGGTCGAGGTGGTTGTCGCTGATCGTGACGTGGCTGCAGGTGACCGCGCGAATGCCCGCGCGCGTGCGACCGTTGACGGTGAAGCCGCGCACCGTCATGTACGCGGCACCTTCGATGTTGATGCCATCGGGCGTGCGCGGGTTGTCGGCGGTGATCGCGGGCGTCGCGCCCGGCGCGGCCTCCAGCACGATCGGCTGCGCGGCGGTGCCCGACGTCGTGAACTGCGCCCCGACGTAGTTGCCGCTGCGCACGCGGATCGTGTCGCCCGCCTGCACGCGCCCGGCTGCATGCTGCAGCGTCGCCCACGGCGCGGCCTCCGAGCCCGGATTGGAATCGTTGCCGGCGGGTGGCGGCGCCACGTGGTAGATCGCGGCAGCGGCGTCGGTCGCAGCCCACGCGAGCACGGCCGCGAATGCGGCCACCCTGATCACGGATGCGTGCATCATCGTCTCCGTCGCCATCGATTCGGGCATTGTCCCGCGCGCCGTGTGTCGCGCGCGTTAACGGACGCGGGCTACAGCAGCTTTTCGATCTCCGGGGCGAGGCTTTCGGGCGTGTCGGTCGGCGCGTAGCGTTTCACGACGCGACCGCCGCGGTCGACGAGGAACTTGGTGAAGTTCCACTTGATCGCCTCGCTGCCGAGCAGGCCCTTCGCTTCGTGCTTGAGGTGCGCGTACAGCGGATGCGCAGCGGGTCCGTTGACCTCGATCTTCGCGAACATCGGGAAGCTCACGTCGTAGTTCAGCGAGCAGAACGTCCGGATCTCGGCTTCATCGCCGGGCTCCTGGTGGCCGAACTGGTCGCACGGGAACCCGAGCACGACGAAGCCGCGCCCGAGGTACCTGCGGTGGAGCGCCTCGAGGCCCTCGTACTGCGGCGTGAACCCGCACCTGGACGCGACGTTGACGATCAGCATCACCTGCCCGGCCCAGCGGGAAAGCGACTGTTCTTCGCCATCGATCGAGCGCGCGCTGAAATCGGTGACCGTGGCCATCTCGAACCCCGCCAGTTGCCGTTCGGAAGGTCCACGTTAGCCCGTGGCGGGCGCGGGCGGAAGCCGTCCGTGACTTCCGGCCCGCGCCGCGAGGCCCCGCTGCGCTAGGCTCGAGCGATTGGCCCCTGGGAGGAGGACCCGCCGATGCGTCCGATCTGGCTTGCACTCGCGCTTTTCGCCTGCTTCGCCGCACCGGCGGCCGCCGCTGCACCGGCTTCGCCATCGATCGCGCGCATCAGCGAGAACATCCCCGAGGTGCCCGACGCGCTCGCGGAACGCTTGCGGCGCTACGCGAACACGCGCAGCGCGGGACTCGGTGGCTGGCTCGCGGATGGCTCCGGGCTGCTGGTGACCACGCGCCTCGGCAACACGGTGCAGGTGCATCGCGTGCGCGCGCCCGGCGGCGTGCGCGAGCAGCTCACGTTCTACGACGAGCCGGTCAGCTTCGTGTCCGCGAACCCCGTACGCCCCGGGTTCGTGTTCGGGCGCGACGCGGGCGGCTCGGAGTTCTGGCAGCTCTTCTGGTACGACCTCGCCACGCGCGAGGTGCGGTTGCTCACCGACGGCAAGTCGCGCAACGCCGATCCGCTGTGGTCGCCCGACGGCCGGCTGCTCGCCTACACCAGCAACGAACGCAACGGCACCGACACCGACGTCTGGGTGCTCGACCTCGACAGCGGCAAGCGCCGAGCGGTGGTGACGCGCGGCGGCGCGTGGGCGCCGACCGACTTTTCGCCCGACGGCACGCAGCTGCTGGTCGAACAGGGGGTCTCGGTCAACGAGGTGTATCCGGGCGTCGTGAGCCTCGCCGACGACCGGCTGCGCATGTTGCCGGTCGAGGGCGGCAAGGCCGCGTTCGGTTCGATCCGGTTCGGCAAGGACGCGAAGTCGGCCTGGTTCAATTCCGACGAGGGCAGCGAGTTCCTCGTCCTTCGCCATCATGACTTCGCGAGCGGCAGGCTCGCGAAGGTCAGCGATGCGATCGCGTGGGATGCGGAACAGTTCGCGCTCTCGCGCGACCGCACGCGCGTCGCGTACGTGACGAACGAGGATGGCATCAGCGTGTTGCGCGTGCTCGATGCGGCCAGCCACCGACCGCAGCCATTGCCTGCAGTGCCCGTGGGCGTGATCGATTCGCTCGAATTCAGCCCGGATGGACGACGACTCGCGTTCTCGATCAACGCGGCGACCTCGCCGAGCGATGTCTACACGCTCGAGTTCGGATCGGCCGGCGCCGCGAAGCTCGAACGCTGGACCGAAAGCGAGGTCGGCGGCCTCGATCGCTCCGCGTTCGTGGCGCCGAGCCTCGTGCGCTTCCCGAGCTTCGACGAAGTCGACGGCGAGCCGCGCGCGATTCCCGCGTTCTACTACCGTCCGGCCGTGGCGGCGCCGGGCAGGAAGCTGCCGGTCGTCATCAACATCCACGGCGGACCCGAAGGCCAGGCGCGACCGTGGTTCAGCGCGGACACGCAGTTCCTGGTCAACGACCTCGGGATCGCGGTGCTGGTGCCGAACGTGCGCGGTTCGGCGGGCTACGGCAAGACCTGGCTCAAGCTCGACAACGGCAGGTTGCGCGAGGATTCGGTCAAGGACATCGGCGCGTTGCTCGACTGGATCGCGACGCGACCGGAGCTCGATGCCACGCGCGTCGCGGTCTACGGCGGCTCCTACGGGGGCTACATGGTGCTTGCCGCGATGACCCACTACAACGACCGCCTGCGCGCGGGCGTCGACATCGTCGGCATCTCCAACTTCGTGACCTTCCTCGAGAACACCCAGGACTATCGCCGCGACCTGCGTCGCGTCGAGTACGGCGACGAGCGCGATCCCGCGATGCGCGCGTTCCTCGAGCGGATCTCGCCGACCGCGAACGCGGCGCGCATCTCGATCCCGCTGTTCGTCGCGCAGGGCGCGAACGACCCACGCGTGCCCGCGAGCGAAGCCGCGCAGATCGTGAAGACCGTGCGCGGCAACGGCGGAGACGTGTGGTTCCTGCAATTCCCCGACGAGGGCCACGGTTTCAAGAAGAAGGCCAACGCCGACCATTTCCGTGCCGCGACGATGCTGTTCTGGCAGCAGCACCTGATCGGCGAGGGATAACGGCCGAGCGGCGCCGCCGTCCACCCGTGGGGTGGGTCGCAGCACCGTAGGGTGGGTCGCAGCACCGTAGGGTGGGTCGCAGCCGCGCAGCGGCGAGCCCCACCTGCGCGCACCCGGGTTCCGCGCGCTTCGATCGGCGTCTCGCGCCGGTGGGTCTCGCGCGTCCCGCGCTGCGACCCACCCTGCGCATCGGCATGCGATCCGCGCCACCGCAGGGTGGGTCGCAGCACCGTAGGGTGGGTCGCAGCCGCGCAGCGGCGAGACCCACCTGCGCGCACCCGGGTTCCGCGCGCTTCGATCGGCGTCTCGCGCCGGTGGGTCTCGCGCGTCCCGCGCTGCGACCCACCCTGCGCATCGGCATGCGATCCGCGCCACCGCAGGGTGGGTCGCAGCACCGTAGGGTGGGTCGCAGCCGCGCAGCGGCGAGACCCGCCTGCGCGATCCGCTACCCGATGCGGTGGAACAGCAGTCCGCCCGCTTCTGCATCCGGCGGCAGCAGCCAGTGGTCGACGAGCAGGAACGCGAACAGCGCCATCAGGTAGATGATCGAGTAGTTGAACACGCGCATCGGGAACAATTCGTCCGGCGGATCGAGCAGCCTGATCGCGTACCAGAGGAAGCCGGCGCCGAGCACCAGCGCGCCGCCGAGGTAGAACATGCCGCTCATCCCGGTGAGATACGGCAACACCGTGATCACCACCAGCAGCACGGTGTAGAACAGCACGTGCCAGCGCGTGAAGACGACGCCATGCGTGACCGGCAGCATCGGCACCTGCGCGCGCGAGTAATCGTCCTTGCGGAAGATCGCGAGCGCCCAGAAGTGCGGCGGCGTCCAGATGAAGATGATCAGGAACAGCAGCAGCGCATACGGATGCACCTCGCCGGTCACCGCGGCCCAGCCGAGCACCGGAGGCGCCGCGCCGGCGGCACCGCCGATCACGATGTTCTGCGGCGTCGCACGCTTGAGGAACGCGGTGTAGACGACCGCGTAGCCGATCAGCGAGGCGAACGTCAGCGCGGCGGTCAGCGGATTCACGAACGCGATCAGGATCGCCATCGACGCGGCACCGAGCGCGAGTGCGAACGCGAGCACCTGCGTCGGCGTCAGCGTGCCGGTCGCGAGCGGCCGGTGCGAGGTGCGCGCCATCAGCTTGTCGATGCGCTGGTCGATCAGGTGGTTGAGCGCGGCGGCCGACCCAGCCGCGAGCCAGATGCCGAGGAAGCCCGCGATCGATTGGCGCAGCGGCGGCAGGCCGGGCACCGCGAGGAACATGCCGATCACCGCGGTGAACACGATCAGCGCGACCACGCGCGGCTTGGTCAGTTCGAGGTATTGGCGGGCGATGGCGGGCATGTCGGGGCCGGGATTTCGGGATTCGGAGTTCAATGATTGAACCACGAAGCGCGCCGGCAGGAATACGCGCGCACATCGATGCGACGCGCGCACGTGCGGCGCGCCGGCACGGTACCGGGATTCATCGCTTCACGAGCCGCACGAGATCCTTGCGCAGTCGGCCTGCGTCGTAACCGGCGGGGTAGTGGATCGCGAGGAATCCGTGCGGATCGGCCATCGCGACCGCGACTTCGCCCGCCGCGGGTCGCATCGACGCAAGCGCGCCATCGGCGTCGCGCGCAGCCATCACCGGCGCCATCGCCGCGAGCGCGTCGGCCGGCAGGGCCTGGTCGAGCACGACCACGCGCACGCGACGCGCATTCTGCGCAAGCGAAAGGCGCGCACGGCGCAGTTCATCGATGCGCGCGAGGCAGGCGTCGGCGCAGCC
>DAIOWG010000037.1:0-14739 GCA_036758645.1 Dokdonella sp.
CCGGTCGGCTCGCCGGCTGCGTTGCTGAGCGGCGGCAGCGCATGGAACGCGCGATACAGGTAGGACGAACCGTCGATGAGGACGAGGCGCGGTCGGGAACTCGACATGGCGGGACGGATGCGGCAGGGAGCTGCACTTTAGCGCAGGCCCCCGCCGTGCGCGCCGGTCGCGCGGGAACGCAAGGGCGGTCACGGCAGCGGCGAGCGTGCGCGCTATGATGCGCGCGCAACGCCCGGGGGCCTCGATGGTCGAACCACCCAAGCACGACGACGTCGCGGCCGACGACCCGGGCGCGCACGAGGTCACGCGCCTGATCGCGGCCTGGCGCGACGGCGACGTCGCGGCGCGTGAAGCGCTGGTCGAGCGCGTCTATGCCAACGTGCGCGCGATCGCGGCGCAATCATTGCGGCTGATGCCGGGCGCGACCCTCGGCGCGACCGATCTCGCGCACGAGGCGCTGATCCGCCTGCTCGGCGCCGATGCGAGCTGGCACGACCGACGACACTTCTTCCATGTCGCCGCGCAGGCCACGCGCCAGATCCTCGTCGATGCCGCGCGCCAGCGCCTCGCGGCCAAGCGCGGCGGCGGCGCCGAACGCATCGACATCGACCTTGCGGGCGAGATCGCGGCGAACGACGGCGACGCCGAGCTGGTGCGCATCGACGATGCATTGCGCGACCTGCAGCAGGCCGACTCGCGTCGCGCGCAGATGATCGAACTCGTCTACTTCGGCGGCCTCAGCCGGGTCGAGGTCGCGCAGGCGCTGCAGGTATCGGAAGGCACGGTCGATCGCGACCTGCGCCTCGCGCGCGCTTGGCTGCGCAGCGCGCTCGAGGCATGAGCGCGGCGCTGCTCGGCGAACTCGCGCCGCATTTCGAGCGCCTGCGCGGGCTGCCCGCGAGTGAGCGCGAGGCCGCGCTCGCGGCGCTCGCGCTCGCACCGGCCGCGCACGCGCGTCTCGCGCGCATGCTCGAGCTCGATGCGCAGGTCGCCGGCGACGGCGACGCCGCTTCGGATGACCGCCTTGCCGACGTGATCGCAGGCGGCGCGCGCCGTGCTCCTTCGACCACGCGCGGACGTGACGGCGAGCGCCTCGGTGCCTGGCGCCTGCTGCACGAACTCGGTGCGGGCGGCATGGGCACGGTGTTCCTCGCCGAGCGCGCCGACGGGCAGTTCGAGCGCAGGGTCGCGATCAAGTTGCTGCGCGGATTTCCCACCGCCGAAGCGGTGCGCCGGCTGCGGCAGGAACGCGGCATCCTCGCCGGCCTCGATCATCCGAACATCGCGCGCCTGCTCGACGGCGGCGAAACCGTCGACGGCCAGCCGTGGCTCGCGCTCGAGCTGGTCGAGGGCACGCCACTGCTCGAACACGTCGCCGCTCGCGCGCCGACGTTGCGCGATCGCCTCGCGCTGTTCGATGCGATGCTCGACGCGGTCGCGCATGCGCATGCGCACCTGGTCGTGCACCGCGACCTCAAGCCCGCGAACGTGATGGTCACCTCCGACGGCACCGTCAAGCTGCTCGACTTCGGCATCGCGCGGCTGGTCGAAGCCGGTGCGGGCTCGCAGCGCGAGACCTCCACGCGCGTGTTCAGCCGTGGCTACGCGAGTCCCGAGCAGCAGGACGGCCGCGCGATCACGACCGCGAGCGATCTCTACAGCCTCGGCGTGCTGCTGCGCGAGATGCTGACCGGCCGGCGCGATCCGGCCGAACCCCGCGCGCCCGCGGTGCCGCCGCTGCCGCTGGATGCCGACCTCGCCGGCATCCTCGCGCGCGCGACCGAGGCCGAACCGCGGCGCCGCTATGCGAGCGTGCTGGAACTGCGCGACGACCTGCGGCGCTATCGCGAAGGTCGTCCGGTGCGCGCGACGCGCTGGACGCGCGGCTATCGCCTGCGCAAGTTCGTGGCGCGCCACCGCTTCGCGGTCGCCGCGAGCGCGCTGCTGGCGTTGCTGATGGCGGGGTTCGTCTGGCGCCTCGAACGCGAACGCGACCACGCACGCGCCGCGGAAGCGACCGCGCGAGAGGCACTGCGTGCGTCCGAACGCGATGCGCGCCGCGCGCGTGCGTCGCTCGCATTCCTCGGCGACGCGTTCTCGGCGGCGGCGCCCGAGCATGCGCTGAGCCGCCAGGTCAGCGTGCGCGACCTGCTCGATTCGGCGCGCGCGCAGCTCGCGCGCCAGGACGACGCGGCGCTCGTGCAGGCGATGCAGCGCATGCTCGCCCATCTCTACAGCGAACTCGGCGAGGTGCGCATCGCGCTGGAACTCATGCGCGAGGGCCTCGCCGGCGTCCAACCTTCCGACCGCCTCGATGCGTTGCGCCTCGCGGACGACCTGGACACGCTCGGCGCGCTGCTCGGCGCGAGCGGCGACGGGGCGGGCGCACTCGCGGCGGCGCGCCGCGGCGGGGAGCTGCGCGAGCGCCATGCCCCGGACGATCCGGTCGAGCGCGTGCGCAGCCTGCAGGCGCTCGCACTCGGCCATCATCGCAACGGCGAGGACGCCAAGGCGATCACCTTGCTGCGCGAAGCGCAGGTGGCGGCGGAAACGACCGCGCCGCTCGCGCTGTACGTCGACCTCGCGCAATCGCTGTCCGCCTTGCTCGCGACCGCCGGCGAGGCCGACGAGGCGCTCGCGGTGGCGACCGCGGCGCTCGCGCGCGTCGACGCGACGCGACCGGCCGATTCCCCCGAGCGCGTGATGCTGCTGCGCGCGCAGGCGAATGCGCATGGCGCCGGCGGCGATCCGGCCGCGGCGGAACGGCTGCTGCGCGAAGCGATCGCATTGCAGGATCGCGTCGTCGCCTCGGGCGGGTCGCGCATGATGGAACTCACCAACGACCTCGCGCTGATGCTCAACGACCTCGGGCGTTATCGCGAGGCGGTCGAGGTGTTGCGCCAGTCGGACCGGCACATGGTCGATGCGGGCCTCGAAGGCGCCGCCGACCGCGCGGTTTCGCACGGCAACCTCGCGGGCGTGCTCGAGAACGCAGGCGACTACGCCGCGGCGCTCGAGCAGGAACGCATCGCAATCCGGATTCTTGATGAAGCGGGACTCGGGCCGGACCACCAGGCGCGCCGACGCATCGAGCGTTCGCTCGCGCGCACGCTCGCCCTCACGGGTGAGCACGCGCAGGCGCGCACGCGGCTGCTCGACCTGCGCGAACGCGCCGCACGCCTCGATGGCGTGGAGTCGGGCGAGTACGCGATGCTGACCTGGCAGCTGACGGTCCTCGCGCGGCGCATGCACGATCCGGAGACGGGCCTGGCGCTGCTCGCCGATGCCGAACGCCTGTGGAAAGCCCTCGTGCGCGCGGACCACCCGATCTTCCTGCACCTGCGCCGCGCACGCGCCGCGTTCGCGCTCGACGAGGGCGACGCCGCACTCGCGGAGAGCGAACTGCGCGCCGCGGTCGCCGGCTTCGAAGCCGTCAAGGAGCAGCCGGTCGACCTCGCGATCACGCGCAGCGAACTCGCGGAGGTCTTGCTGCGACGTGGCGACCGCCCGGCCGCGCGCAGCCTGCTGGAGGCTGCGTTGCCGGTGCTGCGCGCGGCGCTGCTGCCCGAGGAAGTCAGCCGCGCGGCGGCCGAGCGCAGCGCCGCCGTCGTGGGGCTCGGACGACCGCGGGCGCCCTAGCCGCACGCCAGGATCAACAGCGGCCCTCATCCGCCCCTGCGGGTCACCTCTCCCGCACGCTGGAGAAGGAACAGCCGACGCTCGCCCGCAGTGCTTCCGCCCTGCTCCGCACGCTGAACGCGCCGACCGCGCGAGCCCACCCCTGCTTCCCCCGCTCGCGGGGGAAGATGCCCCGCAGGGGCAGAAGGGGGCAGCGCTTGATCCTGCTCGCTCCGCGCGAGCCGAAGACCGGAGCCATGCTTGCGCGCGCATGAATTCCCGCGGCTCGTCGCTGCGCTGGCGTGCGCACGGTCTGCTAGGCTGGATTTCCTCGCACGGAGTACCGCCATGAACCGCGCCGCGTTGTCCACCACCCTCCTCGCCGCCTGCTTCGCCTGTGCGACCACGTTCGCGGCGCCGCCGCAGCCAGTGGACGCACCACCGCCACCCGGCATCGACGACCCGGGCGTCGCAAGCGACGTCGCGCAGGCGCCGCCGGTCACGGGCGACGCCACGCCCGCAGCCAGGCCCGCGGTCGAAGATCCGCTCGCGCCGCTGCCCAAACCCGATGCGCGACTCGTGCGCGACAAGGCCTCGCGTCAGGCGAGCGCGAACTCCGAGCGAATCGCCGCGAGCGACGTGACCCGGCGCCAGCAGGGCGAGGACACGGTCGAGGAATATCGCGAGAACGGACGCGTCTGGATGATCCGCATCGTGCGACCGGACGGACCCGCGCAGACCTTCTTCGCGAACGACGGCAGTGGCCGGCTCGTGCGCGATCCCGACGAGGGGCCGGTGTCGCCGGTGTACTACACGCTCTACGAGTGGAACTGACGCGCGACGCGCGCGGACGGACCATTTCCAGCCGTTCGCCCCGAGCGCAGGCCGAAGCCGGAGTCGAAGGGCCGGCAGGCGCACGAATGTCGGGATCTGCGCGAGCGCTTCGACTCCGCGGCCTGCGGCCGCTGCGCTCGGCGCGAACGGTACTTGGCGCCCGCAGCCGCCGCGCTCCCGCGGACAGGATTACAGCGACGGCTGCACGCCCAGCCAGTCGCGAGGCCTGAGGTAGTCCGCAAGCCGGGCTTCTGCACTACCGGGTTCCGGCGTCCACGCGTACTCGAAGCGCACGCGGGGTGGAAGGCTCATGAGGATCGATTCGGTGCGGCCGCCCGACTGCAGGCCGAACAGCGTGCCGCGGTCGAGCACGAGGTTGAACTCGACGTAGCGTCCGCGCCGGTAGAGCTGGAACTCGCGCTCGCGCTCGCCGTAGGCGGCGGCCTTGCGCCGCTCGACGATCGGCAGGTAGGCATCGAGGAACGCATCGCCGACGCGGCGCGTGACGCCGAAGCAGCGCTCGAAGCCGCCTTCGTCGAAGTCGTCGAAGAACAGGCCGCCGACGCCGCGCGTCTCGCCGCGATGGCGCAGGTAGAAGTACTCGTCGCACCACCGCTTCCAGCGCGGATACAGCTCGTCTCCGAACGGCGCGACCGCTTCCTGCGCGACCTGGTGCCAGTGGCGCACGTCTTCGTCGACCGGGTAGAACGGCGTGAGGTCGAAGCCGCCGCCGAACCACCACGTGCGCTCGGCCGCAGGATCAGCCGGACGCGCCTCGAACCAGCGCACGTTCATGTGCGTGGTCGGCACGTGCGGGTTGCGCGGATGCACGACCAGCGAAACACCGAGTGCGCTCCACGGCGCATCGGCGAGCCCCGTGCGATGCGCACTCGCCGACGCCGGCAGGCGCGCGCCCGAGACTTCGGAAAAGTTGACGCCGGCCTGCTCGAACACCGCGCCCTGCTTGAGCACGCGCGTGCGCCCACCGCCGATCAACGCGGACGCGGCCTTGCCGTCGTCACCGTGCGGGTCGCGTCGCCACGCGTCTTCGACGAAGCGCCCCTCGCCATCGGCGGTCTCGAGTGCCGCGCAGATGCGGTCCTGCAGATCGAGCAGCCACGCGCGCACCGCGTCGATGCGTGATGCGGGGTCGGCATCGGGAACGGGCATCGGGTCCATCGAAGTTCCGCGGGACAGGCAATGCGCGCGATGTTAGCAGGCACGCCCGAGCGCGACCGTCCCCGCTTCGTTCGCGGGTAGCCCGAACAGCGCGACAACACGGCACGCACGGAGCGCACAGGGGAAGCATCGCCGGCCGAAAGCGCTTCTCCCCATGCTGCGTGTTTCCGTGCTTGCCTGTCCTCGGTGTGCGCCGTGCACGCCGTGTTTCGATCATCGTGCGTGCGGCGCGCGCACGATCCGAGCGCCCCTGTACCGGTCCCGAACCGGCGCCCGGAAAGGCCTGCGGACGCGCGCGGAGGCCGTGTCATACTGCCGCATCCTTCCATCCCGCTCGTGCCGCGTGCCCAGCCGCATTCCGCCGCTCGCCATCACCGCCTACACCGCAACGTCCGCGCTCGGCCAAGGCTGTGCCGCGCATGCCGATGCGTTGCTCGAGCGCCGCAGCGGCCTGCGCCCGAACGACTTCACCCAGGCGCCGCTCGCGTGCGCGATCGGTCGCGTGGGCGGTCTCGAACATGCGCCTGTTCCGGCAGCGCAGGCCGAGCTCGACTGCCGCAACAACCGACTCGCCTGGCACGGCCTGCAAGCCGACGGTTTCCTCGATGCAGCGCGCGCGGCGATCGCGCGACACGGCGCTTCGCGCGTCGCGCTGCTGGTCGGGACCTCGACCGCGAGCATCGGTGCAACCGAAGAGGGCTACCGCGAAATCGCGCACGGCGCGACCTCGCTGGCCGGATCACCGCTGTTGCATACGCCGCATTCGCTCGGGTTGTTCCTCGAATCCGTGTTCGGCACCGAGGGTCCGTGCCTCACGGTCGCGACCGCGTGTTCCTCGAGCGCGAAGATCTTCGCGCAGGCCGAACGCCTGATCCGCCTGGACATCGTCGACGCGGCGATCCTCGCGGGCGTCGACACGCTTTGCGGCAGCGTGCTGTTCGGATTCAATGCGCTCGAACTCGTGTCGCCCGAACCCTGTCGTCCGTTCGACGCTGCACGCAATGGCATCTCGATCGGCGAAGCGGCCGGGTTCGCGCTGCTCGAGCGCGGCACGCGCGCGGACGCCCCCTCCTTGATCGGCCACGGCGAATCGTCCGACGCGCACCACATGTCCACCCCGCATCCGCAAGGGCTCGGCGCGCGCCGCGCATTGTCGGACGCGCTCGCGCGCGCCGGACTCGACGCGCGCGACATCGATTACGTGAACCTGCACGGCACCGCCACGCGCCAGAACGACGAGGTCGAGGCCGCGCTGCTCGGCGACCTGTTCGCTCCTACCACGCGCGCGAGTTCGACCAAGGGCTGGACCGGCCACACGCTGGGCGCTGCCGGCATCCTCGAATCGGTACTGACCCTGCTCGCGCTCGAACGCGGGTTCGTGCCCGGCACATTGAACACCACGGATCCGGAGCCGGCATGCGCGGCGCAGCTCGCGCTCGACAACGAAGCGCGCGCACTGCGCACGGCGCTCAGCAACTCGTTCGGCTTCGGCGGCAACAACTGCAGCCTGGTGTTCGCGCGCGCGTCCGGAGCCGGCGCATGACCACGCTCACGTTGCAGATCGAGGGCATCGGCTGGTGGTCGCCCGACCTCGCGGACTGGGCTGCGCTGGCCTCGCGCCTGCGTGCCGGCGACGCGCTGCCGACGGCGGTGGCGCCGACCGCCGTCGCGCACGTGCGCCCGCCCGCTGCGTTGCTGCCGCCGAATGAACGCCGGCGTGCGCCCGAGCCGGTACTGCTCGCCTGCGAGGCGTCGGCGCAGGCCTGCGCGATGGCGAACCGCGATCCCGCGACGCTGCCCTGCGTGTTCTCCTCGGTGCACGGCGACCTCGCGATCACCGAAGAGATGTGCATGACGCTCGCGCGTGATCCGCGCGAACTTTCGCCGACGCGCTTCCACAACTCCGTGCACAACGCGCCGGCCGGCTACTGGACCGTCGCGACCGGCTGCCATGCGCCGTCGAGCGCGGTCTCGGCCTGGCAGCGCGGCTTCGCGGCGGGTCTGTTCGAAGCCGCCGTGCAGGCCAGCGCGGACGCGACGCCGGTCCTGTACGCGGCCTACGATGCCGCGGTCGGCGGCGCGCTCGGCGCGGCGGTGCGCTCCGGCCCCGCGTTCGCGGTCGCGTTCGTGCTCGCACCGCAACGCACGGCGCGTGCGCTCGCGACGCTGCACCTGCGCCATGTGGCCGGCGAGCGCACCGCGTTCGCGTACTCGACCGATGCCGCATTGCCGCTGCTCGCCGCGCTCGCGCGCGGCGGCGCGAGTTCGCTTCGCCTCGCGAGCGGCGCGGCCAGCGCACTCGCGATCGAGGTGGCCGCATGAGCGCGACCGATCCCGCACGCATCGCGGTGGTGATCCCCGCGTTGAACGAGGAGAAGGCGATCCGCGGCATCGTCGACGCGGTGCTCGCGATCTGCCCGAACGTGATCCTCGTCGACGACGGCTCCACCGACGCGACGCTCGAGCGCGTCGCCGGGCTGCCGATCACGGTGATCCGGCACGCGACGCCGCTCGGCAAGGGACAGGGGCTGCGCGACGGCTTCCGCAAGGCGATCGAGCTCGGCTTCGATGCGGTCGTCACGATGGACGGCGACGGCCAGCACCTCGCCAAGGACATCCCGCGCCTGCTCGCGGCTGCGCGACGCCATCCCGAACACATCGTGATCGGCGCGCGCATCCGCAACCGCGACAACCAGCCGGTCGCGCGGCGACGCGCGAACGCGGTCGCCGACTGGGGCATCTCCTGGGGCTGCGGCGTGCCGGTCGCCGATACCCAGAGCGGACAGCGTTACTACCCGCTCGCGGCGCTCGAGCTCGCCGACCTCGATGCCGACGATTTCGTGTTCGAGGCTGCACTGCTGATCGCGGCGACGCGCGAGAAGGACCTCGGCGTGGTGTCGGTGCCGATCGATTCGCGCTACGACGGCGCGTTCCGCGGCAGCCACTTCCGTCCGGTGCGCGACGTCACGCGCATCACCTGGTACACGATCCGCCGCGTCGTGCACTACGGCAACGTGGTCGACAGCTACCGACGCTCGCATGCGACGCCGCCGCTGATCCACGATCCCGATTGCGCGCGCGCATGACGGCGATGCCGCATTTGCTGCTGCAGCTCACGGTGATCCTCGTCACCGCGCGCGTGCTCGCGCTGGTGCTGCAGCGCTTCGGGCAGCCGCCGGTGATCGGCGAGATGCTGGCCGGGCTCGCGCTCGGCCCGATCGTGTTCGGCGCGTTCGCGCCCGACCTGCATGCGACGCTGTTCCCGCGCGACGGCCTCGGTCCGCTCGAGGGACTCAGCGAGCTCGGCCTCGTGCTCTTCATGTTCATCGTCGGTGTCGAGCTGCGCGCACCGGCCGGCGCGCGCCGGCAGATCGTCGCGGCGGGCTGGATCGGCATGCTCGGCGTCGCGTTGCCGATGCTGTTCGGCTTCGCGATCGCGCCGTTGCTGCACGCGCGCTTCGCGCCCGACGGCGTCGGCCAGGGGCCGTTCGCGCTGTTCATGGCGGCCTCGATGGCGATCACCGCGTTCCCGGTGCTCGCGCGCATCCTCAAGGACAGCGGCATGACGCGCAGCGCGATCGGCCAGCTCGCGCTCGCCTCGACCGCGATCGCCGACGTGCTCGCCTGGGGCGTGCTCGCGTTCGTGGTCGCCGCGATCGGCACCGATGGCGGCTGGGCCGGCTTCGTGCGCACGATCGGCGGCCTGCTCATCGTCGCCGCGATCTGCTTCGGGCTGTTGCGTCCGCTGCTCGCGCGCGTGCTGGCGCGCCACGCGCGCAACGGCCGCCCCGACGGCGCCGTGCTCGGCCTGTTGCTCGTGCTCGCGTTCGCGATGGCGGCGGCGACCCAATGGCTCGGCCTGCATGCGTTGTTCGGCGCGTTCCTGTTCGGCGCCTGCCTGCCGCGCGACGACCGCCTGCTCGAATGCCTGGTCGAACGCATCGAACACGTCGCGATCCTCGTGCTGATGCCGGTATTCTTCGCGCTCGCGGGCCTCGACACCACGCCGCAGGCGTTCGCGGGCGGCGGCCTCGCGCTGCTGCTCGTGCTCGCGGCCGCGATCCTCGGCAAGGTGCTCGGCGCGGGCGCTGGCGCGCGCATCGGCGGGCTCGGCTGGCGCGATTCGGCCGCGATCGGTTCGCTGATGAACGCGCGCGGCCTGATGGAGCTGATCGTGCTCAAGATCGGCCTCGATGCCGGCGTGATCGGCCCCGAGATGTTCACGATGCTGCTCGTGATGGCGATCGTGACGACCCTGATGACCACGCCGATGCTGCGCCTGTGCCTGCGTGGCGCGGGGCGGCGGGCGACGATGGCCGAGACCGGTACCTGATCGGACGGCGAGCCGCCGTCGATTCCACCTGCATCGAATGAACTGGGAGTAGTACCCGTGGCGGCAATGACACCCGATGTCGCGATCCTCGGCGGCGGTCTCGCCGGTCTCACGCTCGCGCTGCAGCTCAGGCGCGCCTGGCCGCAGCTCTCGATCCTCGTGATCGAACGCAGGCGCCACCCGCTCGCGGCGGCCGCGCACAAGGTCGGCGAGTCGAGCGTCGAGATCGGCGCGGACTATTTCGACAACGTGCTCGGCCTCAAGGAGCACCTCGACAGCGCGCACATCCGCAAGTTCGGCTTGCGCTACTTCTTTTCCGAGGGCCGCGACGACATCGAGAACGTGACCGAGCTCGGCGTCAGCCGCTTCCTGCCCGCGCCGAGCTACCAGATCGACCGCGGCATCTTCGAGAACTTCCTCGGCGAGGAAGCACGCCGGCAAGGCATCGAGTTCCGCGACGGCGCGGTGGTCAAGGGCTTCGAGGTCGGCGAGCACGGCGCGCTGCATTCGATTCGGTTCACCGACGACGCGGGCGAACACAGCGCGCAGGCGCGCTGGCTCATGGATGCGTCGGGCCGCTCCGCGCTGCTGCGTCGCCGCTTCGAACTCACGCGCGACAACGGCCACCATGCGAACGCGGTGTGGTTCCGCCTCGACACGCGCATCGACATGGACCAGTGGAGCGACGACGCGGAATGGCGCGGGCGCTGCGAAGCCGGGCGTTGGCAGTCGACCAACCACTACCTCGGACCGGGATACTGGGCCTGGCTGATCCCGCTCGGTTCCGGCGCGCATTCGGTCGGCATCGTCTGCGACGCGGGCATGCATCCGCTCGAAGGCATGAAGGATTTCGAGCGCTCGCTCGACTGGCTCGACCGCTTCCAGCCCGCGGTCGGCCGTGCGTGCCGCGCGGAGCGCGACACGCTGCTCGATTTCATGTTCCTGCGTCATTACTCGCACGGCTGCTCGCGCGTGTTCTCGGCCGACCGCTGGGCGATCACCGGCGAGGCCGGCGTGTTCCTCGATCCGTTCTATTCGCCGGGCAGCGACTTCATCGGCATCTCCAACACCTACATCACCGCGCTGGTCGGGCACGATCTCGCGGGCACGAACATCGCGCCGTATGCGCACTTCTACGAGCAGCTCTACCTCTCGTTCTACGAAAGCACGCTCGCATTGTTCCGCAACCAGTACCCGCTGTTCGGCAATCAGCGCGTGCTGCCGGTGAAGGTGATCTGGGACTATGCGTACTACTGGGGCATCCTGTGCCAGCTCGTGTTCCAGCAGCGCCTGACCGACCTCGCGCTGCTCGGCGAACTGCGCCCGCAGCTCGAGCGTGCGCGTGAACTGAACCTCCAGGTGCAGGCGACGCTGCGCGAATGGGACCGCGCCGATCCGCCTGGGCGCAGCGAACGGCGCATGCTCGACCAGTGCTCGCTGCCGTGGTTCGCCGATCTCAACGCGACGCTGCACGATACGCTCGACGATGCGCAGTTGCGCGAGCGCCTGCGTGCGAACGTCGTGATGCTCGAGCAGCTCGCGGCGACGATCGCCGCGCGTGCGGCGGGCTCGAACGCGCCCGCGACCGGGGCGATCTCGCTGTTCGCTGCGTAGGAGCCCACCCTGTGGGCGATCCGCGCAGGAAACCGGTTGGGCGCGGGCCTCCGCATTACCGCGATCGCGCACAGGGTGCGCTCCTACGTGAATCGACATGTAGGAGCCCACCCTGTGGGCGATCCGCGCAGGAAACCGGTCGGGCGCGGGTTCTCGGGTTGCGGCGATCGCGCACAGGGTGCGCTCCTACGTGAACCCGACAGGCAGGAGCCCACCCTGTGGGCGATCCGCGCAGGAAACCGGTTGGGCGCGGGCCTCCGCATTACCGCGATCGCGCACAGGGTGCGCTCCTACACACAGGCACGCGCGCCTACGCCATCCCGCCGTTGACGCCGATCACCTGGCCGTTGACGTAGCCCGCCGCGTCCGAACACAGGAAGCGCACGAGCGCCGCGACTTCGTCCGGCGTGCCCGCGCGACCCGCGGGCACGATCGCCTTGACCTGCGCCGCGTCGAAACTCGCGGCCGCCATGCGGCCCGCGATCACGCCGGGCGCGACCACGTTGACGGTGATGCCGCGCGAGGCCATCTCGCGCGCGAGCGAGCGGCTCGCGCCGTGCAGCGCGGACTTCGCGGCCGCGTAGTTGGCCTGGCCGCGGTTGCCGAGCACGGCCGCGACCGACGACACCGACACGATGCGCCCGAAGCGCTTGCGCGCCATCGGCAGCAGCAACGGTTGCACCGCGTGGAAGAAGCCGTGCAGGGAGACGTCGATCACCCGCCGCCATTGCTCTTCGCGCATCCCCGCGAGCGGCGCGTCGTCGTGGATGCCCGCATTGTGCACGAGCACCTCGATCGGCCCGGTTTCAAGCTCGGCCTCGAGCGCGGCGCGTGTCGCCGCGCCGTCGACGAGGTCGAACGCGATCGCGCGCGCGTGTCCACCGTTGGCTTCGATCTCCGCGACGACGGCTTCGGCGCGCGCGATGCCCGCGTTCGCATGCACGAGCACCTCGCAGCCGTCCGCCGCGAGCGCGCGCGCGATGGCGCCGCCGATGTCGCCGCTGCCGCCCGTCACCAGTGCGCGTCGTCGCTGCATGCCATCCTCCATCCGGTCGCGGCGATGATCGGGACTTTCAATCGGGAAGGGAACCGGCCTGCGCGGCGACCGCATCCGCCGGCCAGCGCTTGTAGGTCCACTGATACTGCGCGAACGCGAGCCGCACGCAGTCCTCGACGCCGCGATTGAGCGCGGCGCACGCGACCGCGAGGTCCTCGTCCGCGATCGCGGCCGGCGCCGGCACGAAGTGCAGCCGGTAGCCCGCGCCGCGCGGCAGGCGTTCGGCGAACGCGAACAGCACGCTCGCGCCGGTGCGCCGCGCGAGCCGCGGCAGCAGCACCATCGTCGCGGCCGGCACGCCGAAGAACGGCGCATGCACGCCCTCGCCCTGGCGCGGCTTCTGGTCGGGCAGGATACCGACCACGCCGCCCGCCGCCAGGCGCTTGTAGAGCGTGCGCACGCCGCTGCCTTCCGCGCGCACCTGTTCCACCTGCAGCGCGCCGCGCGCATGCACGAGCATCGGTTCGAGCCAGGGCTGGCGCGGCGGCCGGTAGAGGATCGCGAGTGGCGTGCGCGAAGCGAGCCAGTAGTTCAGGAGCTCCCAGCAGCCGAGGTGCGGCGCCGCGACGATCAGGCCGTTGCCGCGCGCGAGCGCGGCCTCGAACAGTGCCTCGCCACGGACTTCGCGCAGCTCCGCCAGCGCGGCCACGGGCCCGCGGCCCCAGACCAGCGCGACCTCGGCCACCGACTTGCCGGTCTCGACGAGTGCCTCGCGCGCGATCGAATGTCTCTTTTGGGTGCCTTGTTGCGTTAAAGCGATGGCGAGGTTGCGTTCGACGGTCCGTCGGGCGCGGCCACGCGCGAGCCAGAGCAGGCGCCCGAGCGAGGCGCCGCCGGCGTGCAGAAGCCGCAATGGGAGGCGGCCGGCGAGCCTGAGGCAGCCCAAGAGCAGCCCGGCGCGCCATGACAGGGGAGGTAGGGGCATGGCGATGATCGAACAGTGTAGTGGCAGCCGCGCCCCGATCAGGGGCTGCGACACCGTGCGCGGCATGGCGCCATGCGCGACCATAGCCGCTCCCGCCACCGCCGGACATCCTCGATGCGACCACCCCGCCGTCCCTGCCGGCCCCGTGCGTGCCGCGCGTTCGACCCGACGCGCGCCGGGCTTGTCCGGTGATCGCGCTGATCCAGCGCGTCACCGAGGCGAGCGTGGAGGTCGACGACGAGGTCGTCGGATCGATCGGTGCCGGATTGCTCGCGCTGGTCGGCGTGCAGCCCGGCGACGCTACGCCGCAGGCCGCACGGATGCTGGAGCGCCTGCTCGGTTACCGCGTGTTCGCCGATGCCGAGGGCCGCATGAACCGCTCGCTCGCGGACACCGGCGGCGGCCTGCTGCTGGTTTCGCAGTTCACGCTCGCGGCCGATACGCGTTCGGGCATGCGCCCGGGGTTTTCGACCGCGGCCACCCCGGCCGAAGCCGAACAGGCGTTCAACCATCTCGTCGGAATCGCGCGCGAGCGCCATCCGAGGGTGGAAACCGGGCGTTTCGGGGCCCATATGAAGGTACGCCTCGTCAACGACGGACCCGTCACGTTCTGGCTCGAGGCGCGCTGAGGGCCGGCTCCAGGCACGCGACATTCCCACGGAAGGCAGGTCCCGCGTTGCAATTTGTCACGCCGCGGGTCGCACGATGATCTGTTCCAGCCCCGAATTACGCATACATGGGTTCGGGGTCCACGGCTGCTCTTGACGCGGCTCCTATACTTTCCTTCCTTTGCCGTATCGCTACCCGGAAACCACATGGCCGCAGAACACAACCAGGAGCAGCAGTCCGAGATCAAGACCCTGATCATCAAGGGCAAGGAGCAGGGCTACCTGACCTACGCCGAAGTCAACGACCACCTGCCGGACGACATCGTCGATCCGGAGCAGATCGAAGACATCATCGGCATGATCAACGACATGGGCATCGAGGTGCACGAGGTTGCGCCCGATACCGAGACGCTGCTGCCGGAAACCCCGGTCGCGACCGACGATGACACCGCCACCGAGGAAGCGGTGGCCGTGCTCAGCGCGGTCGACGCCGAAGTCGGCCGCACCACCGATCCCGTGCGCATGTACATGCGCGAGATGGGCACGGTCGAGCTGCTCACGCGCGAGGGCG
>DAIOWG010000038.1:0-14629 GCA_036758645.1 Dokdonella sp.
ACGTGAGCTACTTCCAGGCGCCGGCGGTGTACACGATCCCGATGCAGCTGCTCGCCTACCACTGCGCGATATTGAAGGGCACGGACGTGGATCAGCCGAGAAATTTGGCGAAGAGCGTGACCGTGGAATAGCACGGGAGACGACGACAGCGCACCCGACGATTCGCTTATCCGCCGCGGTGCTATGCTCATCCGCCAGGGAGTCCACAACAGCAAAACCTCGCAGGAGAGCAACGATGTGCTACGAGGAGCGTTATTACTCGGAGTGGACACGCCGGTCCGCGCACAAGCGCGCAGAACCCAAGCCGGCAGCGGAACCGAGGAAGCCTGAAGTCACGCCCGATCGCCAGCGTCAGCCCGCGAAGGCGCCGGTCGTGGAGCCGGAGACCGCGACCGCCGTCGAGTGAATCGGCGTTCGACCCACGTCAGTCCAAAGGCCCCGGTGACGGGGCCTTTTTCTTGAACGACGGTCGTCTTCTCACCGCGCGACCAGCACGTGCCAGCAACCCGGTGCCGCCTCTACGGCGCCTCGCGACGACGCAGCGAGCACTGCGCTCGCGTCGACTGCCCTGCCGTCGCGCACCTGCACGCGCAGTCGCGTGTGTGCGATCCGGGCGACGGCGCGCACGTTTCCCGCCCCGCCGAACGCTGCGACGAGTGCGGCGTCGAGGTGGACGGCGGCCGTCGAGAGCGCAACGTCTGTCGCGGCGCGAGCGGGAGAAGCGGTGGCCAGATCGTCGGTGCTCGCCGCCCGGACGTGTCGACGGATCTGTTCGGCAACCTGGTCCGCGACCGGGCCTAGCACGACCTGCAGCGCCGTCGCCGACGGTCGCACGAGGCCGTGCGCGCCGAGTCGCCGAAGCGCCGGCTCGTCGACCCGCGCCTGGTCGACGACTTCGAGGCGCAGTCTCGTCGTGCACGCATCGACCGAACGCAGGTTCGCCGCGCCGCCCAACGCCTGCGCGAAGCCGGCGCCCTTGTCGCCGACCGGTCCCGCGGTGGCGGCTGTGCTCGTCATCGTCGTGGTATCGAGCGGTTCCCGGCCGGGCGTGCGCAGGTCGAGCCGAAGGATCGCCCAGCGAAACAGGGTGAAATACGCGAGGAAATACGCGGCGCCGACCGGGAGCAGCCACAGCGGCCGTTCGGCCAGCCGGAAGTTGAGCACGTAGTCGAACAACCCCGCCGAGAACCCGAAGCCGAGCCGGACCTCCAGCCAGTGCATCAGCACCATGGCCGCACCGGTCAGTACGGCGTGCACGGCATACAGCACGGGCGCGAGGAACATGAACGCGAACTCGATCGGTTCGGTGACGCCGGTCAGGAACGAGGTGAGCGCCATCGACACCAGCAGGCCACCCACCGCACGACGGCGTTCCGCGCGGGCCGTGACGTACATCGCGAGGCACGCGCCGGGCAGCCCGAACATCATGACCGGGAAGAAGCCCGACATGAACCGGCCCGCCGTCGGGTCGCCGGCGAAGAAGCGCTTGAGGTCGCCCGTCACGCCGCCGTAATCGCCGAGCAGGAACCAAGCCATGTTGTTCAGGATGTGGTGCAGGCCGGTGACGATCAGCAGGCGGTTCAGTGCGCCGTACACGAACAACCCGACGCCGCCCGCGTCGAGCACCGCGCGGCTGGCCAGGTCCATGCCGTGCTCGAGATGCGGCCAGCCATAACCGAACACCGCGGCGACCAGGAGGCCTGCAAAGCCGGAGGCGATCGGCACGAAGCGACGCCCGGCGAAGAACGCGAGGTAGTCGGGCAGTCGGATGTCGCTGTACCGGTTGTAGAGTGCACCTGCGATCAGTCCCGAGACGATGCCGACCGGCACGCTGAGCTTGGCGATTTCGCGCGCCTTCCAGTTTGCGATCGCGAGGTCGCGCGCGGCGCCTTCAAAGGCCGCCACGGCTTCGGGCGGCACCGCCAGCATGACCTCGACGCCCTTGGTCGTGACGACGTACCCCACGACCGCGGCGAGGCCGGCTGCGCCGTGATTCTCGCGCGCGAAGCCCACGCCGACCCCGATCGCGAACAGCAGGCCGAGGTTCGAGAACACGGCGTCGCCGGCCGCGGCCATCCACGCGATGTCGAGCAGGTCCGGCTGGCCGAGCCGCAGCAACAGGCCCGCGGCCGGCAGCACCGCGATCGGCAGCATCAGCGCGCGCCCGAGCCGCTGCACGCCTTCGAGGCGCGGCATGCGCAGGTTGGTCATGTTTGCGGCACCGCGTTGGAATCGTGATGAGCCGACGTGAGCAGAAATGCCGCCGCCAGGCTGCGGACCTCGTCGGCGCTCTCGCACCCGAGGGCACGCTGCGCGAGCGCCCGGCACGCCGCGTATTCGAGTGACGCCACGCACGCCTTCACCGCGGGCACGGCCGCGTATGCGACCGAGAGTTCATGGACACCGAGCCCGAGCAGGATCGGGATGGCCGCCTCGTCCATTGCGAGACTGCCGCAGACGGCGACGTGCCGGCGGTGCAGGTGAGCGGCTTCGCACACGCGCGAGACCAGTCGCAGCACGGCGGGGTGCAGCCCGTCGAGCCGGGCGGCGAGTTGCGGATGCATGCGGTCCATCGCGAGTGTGTATTGGGTCAGGTCGTTCGTGCCGATCGAGAAGAAATCGACGTGGCGCGCCAGAGAATCGGCGAGCACGGCCGCCGCGGGTGTCTCGATCATCGCGCCGAGAGCGACCGGGAATTCGCGCCCAACCGCCGCGGCGCTGGCGTCGAGTTCCGTTCGGACGTGCGCAATCTCGCCCGCGTCGGTGATCATCGGCAGCAGGATACGGCACTGCCCGGCCGGTTCGACCCGCAGGATCGCGCGCAACTGCTCCCGCAACAGTTCAGGCCGATGCAGGCTCGTACGGATGCCCCGCAGTCCGAGCGCGGGATTGTCCTCGACGGGCATCGGCAAATAGGCGAGCGGCTTGTCGCCGCCCACATCGAGAGTGCGGATCGTGAGCGGGCGCCCGTCGAGCCGCCTCGCGATCTCCTGGTACACGGCGTGCTGCTCGTCCTCGCCGGGCGCGGTGCGTCGATCGAGAAACAGGAACTCACTACGCAGCAGGCCGCAGCCCTCAGCACCCGAGTCCACGGCACGCGTCGCCTCGTCTGGAGCGCCGAGGTTCGCGTAGATGCGCACCCGCGTGCCGTCGGCCATCCGTCCTTCCTGGCGCGCAAAGGCGCGCTCGCGTTCACGGCGGGCGCGCAAGGCCACAATGCGTTCCGCGGCCCGCGCCTGCAGCTCGGCGTCCGGCGCCAAATGCAGCCGCCCCGCTTGCGCATCGAGCAACACGGGCGTGCCGTCCAGGACCTGTTCGATCGCTGGACCGGCGGCGACCAGCATCGGCAAGCCGATCGAGCTCGCGAGGATCGCGACGTGCGACGTCGGACCACCGCCAGCGGTGCAAAGACCCGCGATTCGCGAGTGATCGAGCGCCGCGAACTGCGACGGCAACAGGTCCGCGGCCAGCACGACCGCGCCGTCGGGCAAACTCGTGTAGTCGGCCAACTCGAGGCCGAGGCCGAGTGCGGTGAGCACTTGCGCCTCGAGGTCGCGGAGGTCGGCAGCACGTTCGCGGAGGTAGACATCGTCCATGGCTTCGAGCGATCGGGCCTGCGCGGCCGTGGCGGCGCGCCACGCGTGACCGGCGCTGTGGCCCTGCTCGATCGCCTCCCCGGCCGCCGTGATCAGCACCGGGTCGTCCAGCAACAACTCGTGGGCCGCGGTGAGTTCCTGCCGGACCTGGTCGGCCCCGAGGGCCTGCTGCGCGAGGCGTGCGCGCACCGTGCGCAACGCGTCGCGTAAGGCCGCCGCCTCGGACCATGCACCCTGGCCGGCGATCGGGACGTCGAACGTGGCGGCACGCAGGTGGTGCGCGGGTCCGAGCGCGAGACCTCGGCTCGCGACCACCGCCCGCACGGTGTCGGACGTCGTCGTTGTACCTGCCGTCACGTCGTCCGCGGGGGTAGAGTCCAGCGCGCCGCGCGTAGAGGTCGCTGCGCTCGGGGGCGAGGCGATCGACTCGGCCGTCGTCAGCACGGCTCCGATCGCGTCGAGCACGCTCCCACCGTCAAGAGCGACGGTGCGGATCGAGATTTCGTCGCCGGGCCGCACGCCGAGTTGCATCAGCGCGGTGATGCTCCGTGCATCGACCTGCTTCCCGGCGTAGACGATGTCCACTGGCGCACTCGCGGCGCGCGCGACCTTCGCGATTCGGGCGGCGGGCCTCGCGTGCAAGCCGTGCGTGAGTGCAACCGTCACCGTGCGTTCGTGCGCTGTCACGACCGCGACTCCGGCCGCGGCCCGGTGGTCGCGCGTATCGCTCGACACTCGTCGTCGCAGCCGGGCGACGGGCTGCCCTGCGCGCACGTGCGTGCCCGCAGCGAGCGGCTCGACTTGATGTGTCTCGCCGAGCATGACGACCGGCGTCAGCAGGCTCTTCGCGCGCTGGGCGACTCCGTCGAGGTCCAGCCGCAGCAGGGGATCGCCGGTGCGAACGGTATCGCCCACCCGGACGAGCGCCTCGAAGCCCACGCCGTGCAGCCCGACCGTGTCGATGCCGACGTGGATCAGCACCTCGGCGCCGTCGAGCGTGCGCACTGTGACCGCGTGGTGTGAACCCGCCAACGCCGTCACTTCGCCGTCGCACGGCGCTTGCAGGATCGAGCCGGTCGGGTCGATCGCGAACCCGTCCCCGAGCATGCGGGTCGCGAACACCGGATCGGGCGTCTCGTCGAGCGACGTACACCAGCCGTCGAACGGTGCGACGAGCACGGTGGCCTCGCGCTCAGCGTCCATGCGCGACTCCGGCAGGCGCTGGGGTGGACGAGGTTGTCTGCAGCTCGACGCGGTCGAGCGTCCACATCGGATCGAGGTCGCGTCCGGTGAACGTGAAGCAGAGTGTGTGTGCCCCCGGCTGCGACGGCAGCGTGACCGGTGGCAGCCGCGTCACGGCGTCCCGGTCGAGCGCGGGCGCCAGTGGCACGCTCGCCGCAATCGAACCATCGCACGTGTCGATGCGCACCTCCAGTTCGCCCGACGGCGTCGCCGGCGGACGCAACCGGATTGCCTCGCGGTCGTTCCCGATCTGGAAGTTGAACGGGAACTGCCCGACGTCGGCGATCAGCTTCGCGCCGCGCGAGAGGTCGACGTCATGCCAAGTCCAGCAGGGATTCATGATGTCGACCAGGAAACGGGCGCGGGGGCCGACGACGGGTGCGTCGTCCTCGAGGTTGAGCACGAGCTTGTCGCTGCAGAGCTCGAGTTCCTGGCTGCGCCGGCTGCCCGGGGCCAGCGCCGGCGGCACTTCGAACGCGGTCGTGGCGGCACGCAGGCCCAGCGCGCGATACCAGCGCATCGCGCGCCCCAGGCGCGCGTAAAAATCGTCGTAATTCCGGCGGGCGGACGCAGTCCAGCCGAGCTCGGCCACGGCGGCCGCGCGCGGCCACGTCATCCACTCGACGCGCTCCTCGGTCCGCACGTGTTCGGTCCAGACGTTGCCCTGCACGCCGATCAGGTGGCGATGCTGCTCGTCGGTGAGGCCCGACACGCGCGTGTCGAACGCGTATACGTCGCGCAGTGCGACGACCCGACCGCGGCCGGGCGGCTCGGACGCGGCGCCGCCCTGCCGATTGTCGAAATACAGCAGAGGCCACGCGGCGAGGACGGCGTCGTGGCCTGCCTGCGCGGCCGTGCGCGCGCCGTCGATGCCGCGCCAGGACATCACGGTGGCCCCGGCCGCGATCCCGCCCTCGAGAATCTCGTCCCAGCCGACGAGCCTTCGACCGTTCGATTCGAGGAAGCGACCGATCCGCTGCACGAAGTACGCCTGTAACGCCGCTTCGTCGCGGAGCCCGAGTTCGCGCATGCGCGCCTGCACGCGCGGGGAGGAGCGCCACTGGTCCTTCACGGCTTCGTCGCCACCCACGTGCACGTACGGGCCCGGGAACAGCGCCATCACCTCCCGCAACACGTCCTCGAGGAACGCGAAGGTCGATTCCTCAACGTTGAAGAGGTTCGGGTAGATGCCCCAATCGGCCGGCACCCCGCCGGGTGCGGCGGCGCCGAGCCCGAGCGCCGGATAGGCCGCGACGGCGGCGGTGGCGTGGCCAGGCATCTCGATCTCCGGCACGATCGTGATGCCGCGGTCGGCGGCGTACCGGACCAGCCGTCGCACCGTGTCCTGCGTGTAGAAACCGCCGTGGAGCCGCGGACGCCCCGTCGTCGGGTCGAGGTCTCGCTGTGCGGCGCGCCCGGCCGGCACGCGCCAGGCGCCGACCTCGGTGAGCCTGGGATAGCGCCTGATCTCGAGCCGCCACGCCTGGTCGTCGGTCAGGTGCCAGTGCAGCACGTTGAGCTTGTGCAGTGCCATCCAGTCCAGGTAGCGCTCGATGAATTCGGGCGGCTGGTAATGGCGGGCCGAGTCGAGCAGCAGGCCACGCCAGCGAAATTCGGGCGCGTCGTCGATGCGCAGGCCCGGCAGGCGAACGGAGGTCACCGTCGTCGGCCCAGTCGCTCCGCCGGCAGTCGGGGCCGTCGCGGCAAGCTGCCAGAGCGACACCGCGCCGTGGCGCAGCCCGGCGACGTCGGCGGCCGTGAGCGTCACTGCGCCGGGGCCGACGACCAGCCGGTAGCCTTCTAACGGAATGCCGGAGTGCGGTTGCAGCTCGAAACGCAGGCGAGGGCCCGTGGCGGGCATGTCATCGCTGCGTGCGCCGACCGTGAGCGCAATGCCAGGATGAGCGCGAAGACGCGCCGCGAACTGTCCCGCGACCTGCCTGGCCTCGTGTCCACCGGCGACCTCGACCACGGCACCTTCGCGCAATTCGAAACCCGCGCCCGTCTCGACGACGCTCTGCGGCGCGGGGATGACCATGACGAGCGCGAGCGCCAGGTGTGCGCGCCGTCCGGCAGGGTTCGCCACGAGTCGCATCGGCTCAGTACACTCCGTTCTTCATAGCCACGCTCGCAGCCCAGGCGCAGCATCGACCCGATGGCCAGCACCGATCGCGACAGTGTGCGCGCGGACATTGCCGCGGGCGACCTGAAACGTGCCGCGGACACGCTGGCGGGCGTGCTGCGGGCCCACCCGGACTGCGCCTGGGCCTGGCAAGAGACGATCGACCTGCTGGCGCGATCGGGCCGCGCCGACGAAGCCGAGCAGTTCGCGCGACGTGCGCTCGCACGCTTGCCGGACGACCCGGCGTTGCACGAACGCTTCGGCACGCTGCTGTCCGAGCGCAACGAACTCGTCGCGGGAGAATGGCACCTGCGGCGCGCGCTCGAGTTGGGTCACGAGCGCGCCGCGACGCTCGTGACGCTGGGGCTGAACCTGATGCGCCAGGGTCGTCCGGAGGAAGCGGAACCTTTGTACGCACAGGCAGATCGACTTGCGCCCGGCGACGTCCGCACGCTCGCGTACTGGTCGAAGGCTTGCGAGGTGCAGCACGACCTGACGCGTGCCGAGGCGTTGCTTGCGCGTGCCGCCCAGGCCGGCGCGGCCAGCGACGTGGACCTGCTGCGCGCGCAGTACCTCGCCCGCGAAGGCCGGGTGGGCGAGGCGCGCGCGCAACTCGAGCGGGCACCGGCATTGAACGGCGACGCGCTGCTCGAGCGCGGGCGGCTCGAGGACCGTGCAGGACTTTACCCCGAGGCCTGGAGGGACTTCGTGGCTGGCAAGCAGAAGCTCGCCGCAGAGGCGGGCGGGCTGCGCTACCAGACCGCCGCGGTCGAGCAGTTCGTCGCGCGCCTCGAGCGCTACTTCACGCGCGGCACTTTCGAGCGGCTGCCGCGCGCCTCGCGTCGCGGCGACGTACCGCAGCCGCTGTTCGTCTATGGCTTTCCACGCTCGGGCACGACTCTGGTAGAGCGGGTGCTCGCCGCGCATCCGGCGATCCGTGCCGGCGGCGAGCTGCCCTTTGCGGGCGAGTGGCGTGAGCTCAGTCACCAGCTGCTGCCGGCGCGCGAGGCGTTCCCGCTCAACCTCGACGGCGCGATGACCGCCGACCGCCATCACCTCGCGGCCCTGTTCCGCGACCACTACCTCGCGCGCGCCGAGCGTCGAGGCCTGCTCGAACCGGGCGTCGAGTACTTCGTCGACAAGATGCCGTTCAACGAGGTGTGGCTGCCGCTGATCCGTATCGCGTTTCCGGGCGCGCCGCTCGTGCACCTCGCGCGCCACCCGCTCGACGTCTGCGTTTCGATGATGTCGCACCAGCTCAACCATGGTTTTCACTGCGGCTATCGACTGGAGGACACGGCGCACTACCTCGCCGCGGTGCATCGGCTGCACGAGCACTATCGCCGTGAACTCGAGCCGCGCGAGTTCATTCTGCGGTACGAGTCCATGGTCGCCAATCCGCGTGACGTCGTCGCCCGGCTGCTCGAGCACATCGGGCTGCCGTTCGACGAGGCCTGCCTGCGCTTCCACGAGCGGCGAACATATTCGCCGACGCCGAGCTACGCACAGGTCGCGAAGCCCTTCACGGATCGCTCGATCGGCCGGCATCGCCCGTATGCGGCGCAGCTCGCGCCGGTCCGTACAGCGCTCGCGCCGCTCGTCGCGGACTGGGAAGCACTCGACTGAGCGGCCCACGCGCGACGTGCCTCCGCCCCGAAACGGGAGGCCGGCCGCCGATCAATACTTCATCCGCACGCCGAAGTAGAACACGCGCCCGTTGTCGTAGATCGCGCGCGGGCGTGCAGAGCTGCCCGCGTACTGCACGATCTCCTCTTCCGTGATGTTCTGCGCATCCAGCGTGAACGCGATGCTCTCGTTCAGGTTAAACGCCATCGATGCGTCGAGCTGGCCGAACCCTTCCTGGTTGAGCTCGGTCGAGCGGTCGAACGTGACGAAGAAGTCGTCTCGGTACGTGTAGGCAAGGCGCGCGCTGAAACGCGGGACCTCGTAGTAAGCCACGACGTTGTACGTGTTCTCGGAGTTGCCCGGAATCGGGTCGCCGTTGTCGGCCTCAGCGTCGGAGTAGGTGTAGTTCGCGTTGATGCCGAACCCGGCCCCGATCGGCTGGTTGATCGCCAGCTCAAAGCCCTGCACCTTGCCGCCGCCGCCGTTCGAACGGACGTTGGTGGTGAACGGGCAGCTCCACAGGTCGGTGCCGACCTCGACGCACTCGAGGCTCGGCGGCGTCGCCGTGTTGATGTTGAAGTTCTGCGTCGTGACGCTGTCCGTGATGAAGGACTTGATGTCCTTGTAGAACAGCGCACCGACGACGGCCGCGTCTTCGCCGTGGTACCACTCGAGCGAGACGTCGTACTGGTCCGCCTCGAACGGGTCGAGGTTCGGGTTGCCGGTCTGGGCCGTCAACGCACCGGGGTTCAGGCTGGCGCGCGGGGCGATGTCCGTGAAGTCCGGACGCGTCATGGCGCGGGCAGCCGCGAACCGGCCGACGAGCTGGTCGGTGAGGTCGTAGGCGAGGTTCAGGCTCGGCAGCCAGTTGTCGTAGGTGCGGTCGATGCTGACGGGATCGTAATTGCCGTAGGGGTTCTCGATCGAGCCAGTCGGGCTGACCACGTTGCCGTTCGAGGTCTGCTCGGTGCGTACGTAGCGCAGGCCGACGTTGCCGCGCCAACGGTCGCCCTTGAGGTTCGCCATGAGGAAACCGCCCATGACGTCCTCGGCGATCGAGAAGCTCTGTTGCGGGTAGAGCACGCGTGCCGGTCCGTTGCGCAGGTTCTCGAACAGGATGCGCTCGACCTCGTTCTTGTTGATCTGCCAGTACTGGTCGATCGTGCCGGGCGCCGCGATCGACTCCAGGAAGTCGCCCGGCGTCATGGCGCCCGCGAACGTCGAGGCCGGCAGAGTGTTGATCGGCACATGGAAGCCGCCGTACGTCGTCGCGTTGAAGCGCAGCTCGCGGTCGTGGTCGGTGTACTTAGCGCCGAACTTTAGCGAGTCGAGGAAGCCGAGACCGAGCTCGGTTTCCGCGTCGGCGTAGGCGTAGGTCTCGGAATCGTCGTTGAGGATCTGATGCAGCGAGCTGAAGATGAACTGCATGTCGTCCGGGTCGGTCGGGTCGACGTTCGCGTAGGACACCTGCGGCGCCTTGCCGCGCAAGTCGTACGTGAACGACGCCGGCGATCCGAACTCGACGAACGGCTGCGCCTCGGTGTCGCCGTTGGCTTCCGTGCGGCCGAGGTTGAAGTGGAACTTCCACGCGTCGTTGAGCGCCCATTCGACGTCGAGGTCGATGTTCGACGTGTCGGTCGACGCGTGTCGGTCGATGGCGTCATAGACGACGCCGAAATCTTCGAGCGCGCCGGTGGTCGGGTTACGGCGCGATTCGATCGTACCGGCGACTGCCGTACCGTCCTGGATCGTCGACGGTGCCAGCGTGCCGCCGTTCGCGAGCGCGCGCGAACCCCACGCCATGAAGTTCTCGTTGACGTTGTCGCCGTCGAACTTGGAGTACAGGCCGGTCAGGGTGGCCAGCAGCGACTCGTTCGGCTGGAACTGCACTGCGACGTTGCCGCCGATGCGTTCGCGCTCCTGCTGGAACAGGGCCGAACCGATCAGAGACGGCGCGAGCAGCTCGCCCGTGTCGCTCGGGTCCGCGTCGAAATACCCGAGCACTTCGACGCCGTCGCGACGGATCGTTCGCTTTTGGTACACGCCCGCCACCAGCACGCCCAAGGTCGAGTCGGTGTTCTTCCAGCTGAAGAGCGCCGACGCCTGCGGATCCATCTCGTCGGCGAGCTCGGAGTAGGCGCCCTGCAGCGTGCCCGAGAGCGTCATCGGCGCGAGGTCGAGCGGATTGCGCGTGATCACGTCGACCGTGCCGCCGATGCCGCCTTCCTCTAGGTCCGCCTGCTGCGTCTTGAAGACCTTGACCTCGCCGATGATGTCGGCGGGCAGCATCAGGTAGTTGAAGCTGCGCGTGCTGTTGAGCTGGTCGAGGACGAACCAGTCGGCCGTGGCGAGGCTGTGGCCGTTCAGCAGCATCTTCGTCAGGCTGTCGTCGGTGCCACGGATGTTGATGCGTTCGCCTTCGCCGAACTCGCGGTTCAACGACACTCCGGGCACGCGCTGCAGCGCCTCGGCGAGGTTCTTGTCCGGAAACTTGGTCACGTCCTCGGCCGTGATGGCGTCGACGACCGCCGTTTCCTCGCGCTTGGTTTCGAGCGAGGCGCGGTAACTCGAGCGGATGCCCGTCACCACGATTTCCTCGAGCTCCTCGGTCGGCACGGCCGCCTGGCCGTACGTCACACCGGCGTGTCCCGCCAACGCGGCGAGCACGGCGGACCGGATCAGATTCGGACGTCGGTGAAACATGCGCATGGCCCCCTAGGCTGCTGGCATCCCCGGCCAGCGTGACGGTTGAGAGACTGCCGCGGCCGGGCGAGCCCGCCCTCGCGGCCCGGATAGCATCAATGTAGGTCCAATATAGAACCAATAGCCACAAAGTACCAGTCCCCTGAACGAGGATCGCCATTGGCCAACTAACCAACTGTTTCAACTGATAAAATTCGGCTCTGCGAAACATTCAGTGGACTTCCGCCGCGAACATTGGTATTTCTTTGGTACTGCCAGCCGCGTGCCAAGCGGAGCGCGGAGGCGGTGGAGGACGCATGGCGACACTCGCGCAACGGATCGGTCCGCTCGGCGACGGGGATCACCGCCCGCTGTATCAGCAGCTCGAGCGGGCACTGCGCGGCGCGATCGAACGCGGCGACCTTGCGCCCGACGACGCGCTGCCACCGGAGCGCGATCTCGCCGCCGAAATCGGCGTTTCCCGGATCACCGTGCGCAAGGCGATCGACGGCCTCGTGCGTGAAGGGCTGCTGGTGCGGCGCCAGGGCTCCGGCACGTTCGTGCGCGTGCGCGTCGAGAAGAACTTCTCGAAGCTGACCTCGTTTTCGGAGGACATGCGCGCACGCGGACGGACGCCTCGCAGCGTCTGGCTCAAGCGTTCGGCGGGCACGGTCACGCCCGAGGAGGCGATGTCGCTGCGGTCGAGTCCCGGCACGCCGGTGTTCCGGTTCCACCGCATCCGCTACGCGGACGACGCGCCGATGTCGCTCGAGCGCGCGACGGTGCTCGCGGATTGCCTGCCGTCGATCGACGCGGTCGAATCCTCGCTCTACGAAGCGCTCGAGCACAGCGGTCACCGCCCGGTACGGGCGCTGCAACGGCTGCGCGCCGTGCTGTTCGACGCGGAGCAGGCCGAGCTGCTCGACGGACGCGTGCACGATCCCGGGCTGCTGGTTGAGCGCATCGGCTTCGATCGCGACGGGCGCGCGATCGAGTTCTCGCAATCGTGGTATCGCGGCGACACCTATGACTTCGTCGCCGAGCTGAGCGATCTCTCGTGAGCGCCCGCCTCCGCATGAATGCATCAACGCCGCCAGAGACCCGAATGTACGCCGAGGCCGCGCAGGCGCCGGCCGTCGTCGAGAGCCAGCTGCTGCGCAATGCACCAGCGGTGCGTGAACTGGCTGCGTCATTACGGCAATCACCGCCACGAGCCGTGGTCACGTGCGCGCGCGGGAGTTCCGACAACGCCGCGACCTATGCTCGCTACCTGATCGAGACTCGTCTCGGCCTGCTGACCGCCTCTGCGGCGCCGTCGGTGAGCTCGGTGTACGGTGCCCACGCCGGTTTCGGCGGCACCGTGCTGCTCGCGATCTCGCAGTCGGGCGCGAGCCCGGACCTGCTCGTGACCGTCGAAACGGCACGACAAGCCGGCGCACGCGTGATTGCGCTCGTCAATGTCGAGGACTCGCCGCTCGCGCGCCTGGCTGACGTCACGCTGCCGCTCGCGGCCGGGTTAGAGTCGAGCGTTGCGGCCACGAAATCGTACCTGGCCTCGCTCGCCGCGATCCTGCAACTGGTAGCCGAGTGGGCGCACGATCCGGACTTGCGGCGGGCCGTGCACGAAGTGCCCGCCTTGCTGCGGCGTGCATGGAACCTGGACTGGACGGCCGCGCTCGAGCCGCTGAGCACGGCCGGCAGCGCCTACGTCGTTGCGCGCGGGGTCGGGCTCGGCATTGCGCAGGAGTGGGCGCTCAAGCTGAAGGAGACGTGCCGCGTGCACGCCGAGGCGGTGAGCGCGGCCGAGCTGCGTCACGGCCCGATGGCCCTCGTCCGGCCGGGATTTCCGGTGCTCATGCTCGCGCAGGACGATGCGACCCGTGACGGAGTGCTCGAGCTGGCGCGTGATCTTGCCGCGCGAGGGGCGCATACGCTGCTCGCCGGCGCCGCCTTGCCCGGCACGGTGACCCTGCCGACGCTGGCCGCAGACCCCGCACTGGAGCCGATGCTTGCGACCCAATCCTTCTATCGCTTCGCGAACGCGTTGGCGCTCGCCAACGGCCTCGACCCCGATCGTCCCGCGCATTTGCGCAAGGTCACGCGGACATTGTGATGCCACTGGCACTGATCAACGCGCGGCTGCTGCTCGACGACGGCTTCGTCGACGGTCACGCCGTGCTCGTCGAAGGCGAACGGATCGCGGCCATCGTGCCGGAAGACGATCAACGCGCTCGAGCCGCCGACGTGCGCCACGACCTCGCCGGGCTCACGCTGCTGCCCGGCTTCATCGACACGCAGGTCAACGGCGGTGGCGGCGTCCTGTTCAACGATGCCCCCAGCGTCGACACGATCCGGCGCATCGGCGCGGCGCATCGCCGTTATGGCACGACGGGGTTCCTGCCGACGCTCATCAGTGACGACCTCGACGTCGTCGCCCGCGCCATCGCGGCGACCGATGCCGCCAGCGCCGCGTGCGTGCCCGGCGTGGTCGGCATCCACATCGAAGGCCCTTTCCTGAATTCGGCTCGGAGTGGCACACACGACCCGAGCAAGCTGCGCTGTCTCGACGCGAGCGCGTTGCAGCTGCTGACGTCGCTACGATACGGCCGCACCCTGGTCACGCTCGCGCCGGAAGTCGCCAGCGCCGGCATGATCCGCATGCTCGTCGAGGCAGGCGTGATCGTCGCCGCGGGACACACGAACGCGACCTACCGCCAGATCTCAGCTGCACTGGCCGAAGGCCTGCGTGGCTTCACGCACCTGTTCAACGCGATGTCCCAGCTCACCGTGCGCGAGCCCGGCGTGGTGGGGGCGGCGCTCGAGGACCGGGCGACCTGGTGCGGCATCATCGTCGACGGCCGTCACGTCAATGCGGTGGCGCTGCGCCTCGCATTGCGTTGCAAACCCGTCGATCGATTCATGCTGGTGACCGACGCGATGCCGACGGTCGGTGCCGACGCGAAGTCGTTCAATCTGCAGGGCAAGCCGATCTCGGTCGAGGACGGCGTCTGCGTCGACGAACTCGGTGTACTCTCAGGTTCGGACCTGGACATGTCCGCAGCCGTGCGCAACGCGATCGCGCAGCTCGACGTCGACTTCGCCACCGCGGCGCGCATGGCGAGCCTGCACCCGGCGACGTTCCTCGGGCTCGGGCACGAACTCGGTCGGATCGCACCCGGCTACCGGGCCAACCTGGTCGCGGTCGATGCCGCGGTCCACGTGGTGCATACGTGGATCGACGGCATCGGATCCTGAGCAACATTCCGGCCGCTGGATTTCGATGGGATGCAAGATGGACCGACTCACGGGGCGGTTGCCTCCGCGCGTCGGTGGTCGTCGTCGGCGCAACGGATGTGCGCTA